>JAIRLL010000259.1 GCA_031259505.1 Tannerella sp. | reverse complement strand
GTTGCAGTACGATGCTTTGCTGAATCCAAAGTATCAGGAACTGCTGAAAAACGAACTTGTCGAAGGTTCCGAAATCGGTGCGTGGTGGGAAATCACCCAGCCGCATGTCGAAGCGGTCGGGCTGGTATGGCGCGGACGTTTCCCCTGGGACTGGCACGCCGACGTCGGGTTTGCAACGGGTTACACGCCCGAAGAACGTGAAAGACTGGTGGATGAGTATATGGGAAAATTCAAATCCATTTTCGGGAAATATCCCGCCTCGGTCGGTTCGTGGTTTATCGACGCCCATACGCTCGGCTACATGTACGACAAATATAAAATTGTCGCATCGTGTAACTGCAAAGACCAGATTGGCACCGACGGATATACGCTCTGGGGCGGTTACTGGAACCAGGCATATTACCCCAGCCGCAAAAACGCTTACATGCCCGCCCAAACCGAAACGGGACAGATACCCGTTCCTGTTTTCCGCATGTTGGGAAGCGACCCGATATATCAGTATGACACCGGATTGGGCAGAACAATTCAGGGTGTTATCTCTCTGGAACCCGTGTGCGAAAAGGGCGGTGGCGACCGTACATGGGTCGAGTGGTTTTTCCGTTCGATATTCGACGAACCCTGTCTTGCGTTCAACTACGTGCAGGCAGGTCAGGAAAACTCTTTCACATGGAAGCAGATGCAGAAAGGGTTGGAAATACAGATTCCTCTGCTTGATTCACTGCAAAAACAGGGCAGGGTACGGATCGAAACGCTGGAAAAATCCGGTCGATGGTTTCGCGAAAACTATCCGCTGACGCCTCCTACTGCCGTTACCGCATTGACCGACTATCGTGATAAGGGCAACAAAACGGTGTGGTACAACAGTCGTTTTTACCGCGTCAACCTGATGTGGGAAGGCGCGTCGTTCCGTTTCCGCGACATCCATCTGTTTGACGAACGTATGGAGTCGGATTATCTGACCAAAGCCGGTACGTCGACGCAGTGTGTTTACACGACTTTACCCCTTGTCGATGGTTTCTTATGGAGTTCGAGAGATAAAAAAGCGGGACTGCGGTTGACCGATAAGGACGGGAATTGTCCGTCAGCAGATGCGCCGGTTGTATCAGAACTTCCGGATAATGTATTGCAGGTAGAGTTTTCGACCGCCTCGAAACAGACTTTCAGGATTGTTTTCTACGAAGACCGTTTCGAAATGGCCTGCACAAAAGGCAATGCCGACTGGTCACTGGAGCTTGAGACGGCGCCGGACGCAGAACTTCCGTTCCGGTCTGTCGAAAGCAATCAAATCAAGGCTTCGTGGAACGGTTTTGATTACAGTATCATATTCGAAAAGGGCATTGTCGAAAAAACAGATCGCAGCGTGTTTCGCATCAAACCGAATAAAGGTAAAATAGTGACAAATTGCAGCAAACGCATATAGACTGTAAGCAGCATAAATTTGTGAATTGAATTTGCAGTTCAGAGATTCAAGGGTTTCCGGCAGGAATGCCTTATATGCGAATACACCTGTTTATCCCCACTCGGCAAAGGCAGCGCCTTCGCCGAGTGGGGAGTTCCTGTCTGTTTCAGGTAAAGGATAAAGGAGCGGAGATGCCTCCACTCCAGTCGGAATGACGCACCGCCCGGGAGGCAGAGAGAGGCAGACGGCTGGCGGCTTTGCAGCAACCTTGACTTATACTCCAGCAGCACAAGCAAATGTCAGTTCAGTAATATTAAAGATGCCATTGTTGCAGGCAATGGCATCCGGCGTCATTGCAAGGCACGAAGCAATCCCGCGGGCTGACAGTGAAGTGCGCAAATAACGAAACATGTCACTGGTAAGAGCGAAGCCGGCGCCAGCAGTCAATCCCTGCGAAAAGCACAGGAGATTGACTGCCAACCGGAGCGAGTTATTTGCGCCAGAGGCGCGTCATGTCTTCGAGCGTTTTCCCTTTTGTTTCGGGTACGAGCTTCCAGACGAAGAGCGCTGCCAGCACGCACATGACGCCATACAGTCCGTAGGCTACCATGGGACTGAAGTCGTAGAGCGGCGGGAAGGTAGACGAAACGATGTAGTTGAATACCCACTGGAAAGCGACGGCTATCGCAACCGCCTTTCCGCGAATGGTATTCGGGAATATTTCGGAAATCAGTACCCAGCATATCGGTCCCCACGACATCATGAAGAATGCAGCGTAGACGATGACGGAAAGTACGGGGACGATGCCCTTCAGTCCGAAGCTGTCGCAAATCGCTACGGCAAAAGCGCCTGCCGCCATGCCTATCGAGCCGATGATGAGCAGCGGCTTGCGTCCGAAACGGTCGACCGTCACGATGGCTACTACCGTGAAGGCGATATTCACAATGCCCATGATGACCGTCTGCAACATGCCGCCGCCTTCCGCTCCCGCACTCTCGAAAATACGCGGAGCATAGTAGAGCACGGCATTGATTCCGATTGCCTGCTGGAAGACGGACAGCAGAATCCCGATAACTACCACCAGAACGCCGTAGGAGAACAGTTTCTCCGTCTTTCCTTTCGACGTGGCTTCGATGTCCGACAGGATTTCCTTCGCCTTGCCCGGCCCGTTTACCCTGGTGAGCACGGACAGGGCTTGACTGTTCCGGCCGATCAGTACCAGATAGCGTGGCGTACGGGGCACAAAGAACAGCAGGATGCCGAAAAACGCCGCCACGTATGCTTCAGAAGCGAACATATACCGCCAGCCGGTGGCAATCGTCCACGGATCGGAAGAGGGATTGACCGCGAGCATGCCGGCGGCGTCTCTGTCGAGGACAGGGTTCGAATGGCCGCCCAGTATCAGGTAGTTCACGAAATAGACCACCAGCATACCGAAAATAATGGCAAACTGGTTGCAGGAAACCAGCGTCCCCCGTATCTGCGAAGGCGCGATCTCGGCAATGTACATGGGCACGATGGCCGATGCCAGCCCTACGCCTATTCCGCCCAGAATACGGTAGAGGTTGAATGTGATCAGAAGGTCGAGACTTGCCACTCCTTTAGGGAAGAAGAGAAATTCGGGATAATACGAGCCGAGCGCCGAGAGGAAAAACAGTACGGAGGCGAAACGCAGCGAGTCGCGCCTCCCGAACATCGTGGCAAACAAACCCGAAACGGCCCCTCCGAGCACACAGCCAATCAGTGCGCTCGATGAAGTGATACCGTGCAGGAATTTGTTGTATGCGAAATCCTGCGCCTGCAGGAAAAATCCTTCCAGGCCTTTTTCCGCACCCGAAATCACCGCAGTGTCGTATCCGAACAGCAACCCTCCGATCGTCGCTACAAGGGTGACGGGAACGATATAGCCCAGATTGTAGTCGTTCTTTCCGGTCATGGTTCTATATGTAGAGGTTGATTATCGTTTCATACAGTTCCTGTCTGCCGCTGATTTGCGCCGGTTCGCCGCTTTTGGCAGCTATGTTCCGCAGGTCTTCGAGCGTCAGTTTGCCGTCTTCGAACGCCTTGCCGTCGCCCGTATCGTACGAGGCGTAACGGTCTTTGCGCCATTTGGTATAGTCCGACGATTCGAGCACGTCGGCGGCCACGACCAGTGCGCGTGCAAACGTGTCCATGCCGGAGATGTGGGCGATGAAGATGTCTTCGGGGTCGGTCGAGTTGCGGCGCGTCTTGGCGTCGAAGTTTGTGCCGCCGTTCGTGAAGCCGCCGCATTCGACGATGACGAGCATGGCCTGCACGAGTTCGTAGAGGTTCACCGGGAACTGGTCCGTATCCCATCCGTTCTGGTAGTCGCCGCGGTTGGCGTCGATCGAGCCGAGCAGTCCGGCGTCGGCGGCCGTCTGCAGTTCATGTTCGAACGTGTGGCCGGCCAGCGTGGCATGGTTTACTTCGATGTTGACCTTGAAGTCCTTGTCCAGCCCGTAGTGGCGCAGGAATCCGATGACCGTTTCGGTATCGAAATCATACTGGTGTTTGGTCGGTTCCATCGGTTTGGG
>JAIRLL010000232.1 GCA_031259505.1 Tannerella sp. | reverse complement strand
GTTTTCTGGGGACCGAATTATGATTGGATTCCCGATCAGGATCACGGCGGAATTTTGACAAAGGGCGTTCAAAGTCTCGTGATGCAATGCGACGGCAAACGGATTGATCTTTTTCCGGCGTTTCCGGCGGATTGGGATTGCGATTTCAAATTGCACGCGCCCTACAATACCACCGTCGAAGGAAAACTCAAAAACGGAAAACTGATACAATTGAAAGTCACTCCGAAAGAACGCGAAAAAGATATTCGCAACATGTCTGCAAATGAATAATCAGCCATGAATAAAGAAAAAGCAATGAATAGAACATTTTTCACAGTACTTGTCCTTTTCCTCGCAGCAGGCGGAGGACTTCGGGCGCAGAAGTCCGGTAACGACGACAGCAGTTTCGACGTTTCGCGTTACAACGTCGAATGGGATACGCCCGGCAAGGACGCCACCGCGTCGATGCCCGCCGGCAATGGCGATTTGGGAGCTAACGTGTATGCACTCAGGAGCGGCGACCTGTGCCTCCTGCTGGGCAAAACGGATGCTTTCGACTGGAGCGGGAACGTCTGGAAAACCGGACGTATCCGCATCCGGATAAATCCCAATCCGTTCTACAGAGCGATGCTGACTTTCCGGCAAACGTTGAACCTTGCCGAAGGATGCATCGACATCACAAGCATTTGCCGCGTCTCCAACCAGCAACTGAAGATAAAAGTGTGGGTGGACGCCAACCGTCCGGTCTATCACGTGGACGTGCAGGGAAAACAGGATATGGCTATCAAGATTGTGCCGGAATTTTGGGAACGTCCCGACGGCTCGTCCGACCGGCTTGAGACAATCGACAGTCAGTTAGTTTGGTATCACGCCAACGGCGAACAAAGCTCTTATCCTGCCGATTTGAAATACTACGAAATCGAAGACATGCGCGACCGGCATCCCGACCCCTACAAACACCGGACATTCGGCTGCGCCATGCAGGTCGCCGGGCTGAAACCCGAAAACGGCGAGTTCAAAGGTTTCGGAAAATCGTTTTCCATCGAAATCGCATCGCTGACAAAGCAGGTCGAAAACACCGGCGACTGGGTGAAAGAAACACGAAACATTCTCGCCGAAGAATACGACCGCAAACAGGCTTACACGAAACACTGTCAATGGTGGACCTCGTTCTGGAACACCAGCTGGATTACCGCATCCGACAACACCCTGCCGCCCGAAGAACGCGAAAAACCCGCCAAACCTGCCGCTCCGGGTCAACGCGGCGAAAAAGACGGCGGCTACATCGTTGCCCAATCGTACAATGTCAGCCGTTTCATCATGGCCTGTCAGGGACGCGGCGAATATCAGACACAGTTCAACGGCGGCATTTTCACCGTGCCTTTCCCGAACTACCGCGCTAACGACGGCACGCTTTTCGGCGAAGACGAACGCGACTGGGGAAACCGTTTCACGTTCCAGAATCAGCGGCTGCTCTACTGGCCCATGCTCGCTGCCGGAGATTTCGAGATGATGCGTCCTTTCTTCAACTACTATTTCTCGATACTCGATTTGAGAAAAAGGATTACACAGCAATGGTTCGAACACGAAGGTGCATATTATCGTGAAAACATCAAGCTTACCGGCGCCGAAATAGGCGAATGGCCCGGCGGTTCGGCGGATTTGGCTAACAAACCGCCGAAAACAAAGAAAGGCGAACCCTTGCCTGCGGGATGGTGTCACAACTACCATTTCAATTCGGGGCTGGAGCTGTCGGTGATGGCGCTCGAACTGTACCGGTATTCGCAGAACGAAGCGTTTTTCAGGGATACGGTTGTTCCGCTGTCGCGTGAAGTGATTCGTTTTTTCGACCGGCATTACGACCGCGACAATCAGGGAAAACTGCTGCTCTATCCTTCGCAGGTACTCGAAACATGGTGGGATGCAACAAATCCGACTACCGACGTTGCAGGGCTGCACTATCTTATCGACGGACTGCTGAAAGAAAAAAATATCCCGCAGCCCGACCGTAAAGACTGGGAAAGATTGCGAAAACAGTTGCCCGATATTCCCCTCGCCACCGAAGACGGAAAACAGTATATCCTCCCGGCGGCAAAATTCGCGCATAGAGGCAATTCGGAAAACGGCGAACTGTATGCCGTATTCCCGTACCCGCTCTTCGGCCTGGGACACGGCACGGAAGACATTGTTGCCAAAACAATGGAGAAAAGACTTTTCAAAAATTCTTTCGATTACCGTTGCTGGACGCAGGACCAAATCATGTACGCATACGCCGGAATGAGCGAAGAAGCGAAAGAGGGTCTGATTCATCGCTGGTCTACATACAGTAAACACATGCGCCTGCCGGTGTTCGGCGCCGAAAGTCCCGATTACGTCCCCGACCTCGACCATAACGGCTCGGGAAGCGTAGCGCTTCAACGCATGGTCGTGCAGGAGGTCGGCGACAAAATCTATGTCCTGCCTGCCTGGCCCCGCGAATGGGACGGCTCATTCAAACTGCGTCTGCACAATAATACGGTGATACAGGGCGCAGTGAAAAACGGCAAGGTCGAAAACCTCAACATCTCGCCCGAAAACAGACGGAAGGATATGGTGGTTGTAATTAAGTAAGTAATTCGGATACAGAATACAGGGATGCGAAATAAATCTTTGTGCTCTTAGCGCCTTTGCGGTTAAAAAAATATTACCGCAAAGGCATACGGTAACACAAGGAAAATTAAGAGTTAAATGACAATGAAATAAAGTAATAATTATTCAGGCAAGCGGTTATGAAATTCTTCGAAAATATTGCCGAATACAAGATGGAACTGCAAACGCTTCTAACTCGTAATTTCAGGCTTTCTAATTCGCATTCTATTTCCGTTTGAGCATAAATACAAATAAAACGAATAACAGATGGAGACATATTTCAGTAAACTTAAAACCGGTTTCGCAGCCACTCCCCGTATTCGGCGGCTGTGGAAACGCAGTACGGACCTTTCCAAAAGCGGCAAACGCAATGTGTACGTCGATAATCCCGAATTTCTCGTCTATCACTGGAGCGGGCACAGTGCAGGCTTCTCACCCGCCACCGGTGAAATGGCGCTTGCCGAAAGTGAACGAATCAACCTGGGCGACCATAACTGTCGCGTTGACCTCGGCAAACCGTTTCCGTTTGCCGGCGAAATGCCTTCCGGGAAAGAAGGATTTGAATACACGGCTCTCAACTGGGCGAAAGATTACGCCTTTTTCCTTGACCACAGTCCGGCGGAAGTCTATCCCGACGAAACGATCTGCGGCGAGTTCCACTGGCAGTTGGACGAAGCCCGCAAATTCACGTATCCCAAGGAAATTACCGATTTAGGATTTGATTTGCGACGGTTGGGCGCCGGCGGCACCAGCCTCGCCCACACCTGCCCCGACCTGTCTATCGGCCTTTCGCGCGGATGGGCAGGCTTGCTCGAAGACGTCGAGACAAGCCTTGCCCGGTGGGAAAAACTCGGGAACGAAGAACGGATTGATTACCTCCGCGCACAGGCGCTTGTTGTGAAGGCTATCATCCGCTTCACCGCCCGTCATGCCGACAAGGCGGAAACACTGGCGGCAACAGCGCCCGATTCCGAACAAAAAATGCGCTATTTGAAGGTGGCGGCAAACATGCGGCAATTAGCCGCCGGCAAACCGGAAACCTTTGAACAGGCGGTACAGTTCATCCAACTTTTCCAGGTAGTGGAACGCATCAACGGACACGGCAACGGCTACGGCCGCCTCGACCTGCTGCTGATTGACTTTTACCGGAAAGACAGGGCGGAAGGCCGGCTCACAAATGACGAAGCCCGCAACCTGCTGGCCGAACTCTACCTGAAATACGGCGGTAACTATTTCTCGTTCGGCGGTCGCCTGAAAGATGGCTCCGATGCGACCAACGAGGTTAGCCGGATTGGCCTGGAAGCCTACGATATGATTGGCGGCTACAATCATCTCGGCGTGATGTGGCATCCGGATATGGACGAAAAGTATTACGCGTATGCCTGCGACGTCGTTACCCGGCACGGTTGCGGCGTGCCGACACTGGTCAGTTACGACGTGATGCGCGACAGCGAACTCTACAGCGGCTATTCTTACGAGGATGCATGGAACGTCAGTTACAGCGGTTGCCAGTGGTACTGTGCCGTCGGTACGGAATACAGCGACCACGACCTGAACAGCCTCGTCCTGATTGCGCCCATGCTCCGCGCCATTGCTATTGCCGAAACGCAAAACACCGGGGATTTCGAATCGTTTTGGAACCTGTACGAAAGGGAAGTAGATAAAACGGCCACGGCGCTCGTACATTTCAAAAACAGGGTGTATGAATGGCAAAGCCGCGTGTGGCCCGAAATGGTTACTACGCTCTGCATGAAAGATACAATCGAAAAAGGTCTGGACATCACGGCCGCCGGCGGTGCGCGCAATGCCTTTACTTCCGTAAATGTGCTGGGTGTGCCCAATGTGGTGGATTCTCTGTATGCCATCAAAAAGGTACTGTTTGAGGAAAAAAAATATACCCTCAAAGATTTGCGAAAAGCGCTTTCCTGCAACTGGCAGGGCGATGAAGTTTTCCGCCGCACGATGCTGAAACAGGAAAAATTCGGAAACGACTTCGATGGCGTGGACGCAATCTACGTCCGCGTGGCGGCACATATCCTGAAAATATTTGAAAGCAAACGGAATATCAAAGGCTTCAACTTCCGTCCCTCACTGTTCCAGTACATGGGACATACGTATGCAGGCCCCATGCTGGGC
>JAIRLL010000210.1 GCA_031259505.1 Tannerella sp. | reverse complement strand
ACCGACCGGAAACCTGCTTCTGTGGATGCACAGAAGTATAAAATCGTTTGAAAACCCGCTTCCCGCCGTGACGCGCCGCGCGCCGCGTCATTGAGAACCCGAAAGGTGAAGCAATCCGGGAGAATAATATCACAAAATTACACCGCGCGCAGTATAACTGAAGTTTCCCGCTCCTGCATTTGTCAAGAGCGGGAAACTTGAATGTTTGTTGAATATATTAATATCAGAACTGCGTAAACGATTTGGAGACGAATTCCATCACCAGCGGCAGTTCCATCCGCCAGTAAGTCCACGTATGTCCACCGTCTTTTATCCTGTATTCGTGGGGTATTTCTTTTTCCCTGAACAGGACGTGCATCAGACTGTTGTCGCGGTAAAGGAAATCGTCGTCGCCGCAACTGATGTACCACCGTACGCGCCGTACGAGGTCCAACTCTTCTTTGGATGCATTGTTGAGGATGTATTCGAAGCCGTAGCGCCGGCTGAAGTCGTCCTGCTGTTCCTGCGTTGCTTTCGATTCGCGCACCAGCCAGTTGCTGCCTGTGGTAGCGCTCAGCGGGGCGGCTGCGGCAAAGATTTCGGGATGGTGCAGGGCGTAGAAAATCGTGCCGCCTCCGCCCATCGACAAGCCCGAAACGGCACGGTAGCGCCGTTCGCTCCTGACGCGGTATGTCGCTTCGATATGGGGAATCAGTTCGTTGAAAAAGAAGTCTTCGTACGGAAAACTGCCGTCGGGCTGGTTAAAGTAGCCTTTGACTTTCGTATTGGCATCGGGCATGACGATAATCATCGGGGCAGCCTTGCCCCCGGCAATCGCCCGGTCGGCTATGTGCCCGACCTGTCCGAACTGTATCCATCCCGTATGGTCGTCGCCACTGCCGTGCAGCAGATACAGAACGGGGTAACTCACGTCTGTCGCCTCATAGCCCGGAGGCAGGTAAACGGCATAATGTCTGTCCATTTTCAGGATTTGACTTTTGAGCGTGCGTGTTTCATACACACGGCTTTCCTGTGCTCCCGCTCCCGGCGCGAGACAGGTCAGAACGATAATAGCTAATACTTTTTTCATGAAATGATGTTTTAATGATGAGTTTATGCGTATAATGGGATGTAAGAGTTTCAGTATTGTTCCGCAGTCGGGATGGATGCAAAGTAATACGGCGCCGTATCAGGAGCGTTTTTCGCGTTGCCTGCGTATCCAGCGCTGTATCTTTGCCGTGCATCCTGTACTGTTTTGTAAAGAAACCTGTTCGTAATGGCATACAGCCATGCCGAAAATCCGGCCTTTTTCCAGTATGTTCGTAACCGGCGGCAGTTGTCGTCATACAGGAGTTCGAACAGGTCCTGAATGAAGTCCTGTTCATCTCCGTCATATTCCCGGTAGTGGTGCAGCAGGTTGCGCACCATGGCGATGTATCTTACTTTTAAAAGATAGCCGAGCGCCGTCCCGTTGTCGCGGCCGTCGAACATGCGCGCCAAAAGTTCCCGGTCTTCAATTTTGCCATATTTGTCTGTCAACCGTTTTTTTTCTTCGTCTTTCATAAGATTCAATTTACATATCGGCACCGTATTTATTTAATGTGCAAATGTAAAAAGAATTTTTGTTTTTTCGACATAAAATGATTTAAAGATTCAAGGATTCAAGGATTCAAAGCGCCTTGTTTATCTTTCATCTCTATATTCCGAATGGCGCCACGGCGTTCAGGAAATCGCCGATCTCGCCGGATGTGGGTATTTTGTGAGTCTCGACCTGATTTGTCAACATTTCGACGTATTTCCTGAATAAATCCCAGTTGCGGAGTTTGATCTGTGTGGCGCGGGCTGCTTTTGCCAGCGAGCGGCAATATATGCGGCAGATGTCGTTATTGCGCGGAAAGCGTGCGGAGATTTTTTCCTGCTCTGATATAATCATGTCGGTGAGAGATGGCGAGGTGTTCCACGACGCGATGTTGTTTTCCTGAAGGTTTGCATAGCAAAGACTGCATTCCAGCGCGATTGCGGGATGGCGGGGAAATGCGTGCGCTATGTTTCGGATTTCGTCGAAGAGGTGTTCCCGTCCGTCGTGTTTCCGCAGTTCTGTGTGCAGTTCCAGCAGGTTTCCGACGAGTTTCAGAAAGATGTGCGCCATCTTTTCGGATTCAGGGAAATGGCTGTACATGTGTTTTGCACTGTTTTTTATTTCTGCAAGAAGGACAGCGTTCTGTCTTCTTCCGGCTTTTGCGCCGTATAGCAGAAACATGTTTGCGGCTTTGATTCCGGCTTGTCGGTGCGACCATTTTTGCGGTCTGTCCAGCGACTGCAGCAGGCTGACGGTCGCTTCGGCGACTGCACTGCCGTCGCTGTTTTTCAATGCGCTGTTCAATGTTGAAAGCGTGTTGCCAATCTGTTTTTTCATTTTTATCTCCTTTCTTTGATTTGTCTTTTATACCTTGTTAGAGGTGTAAGGCATGACTAATCTATCGCCGGGGAGGAGAAAAAAATCAAGACTGGATTTTTTTTATACTGTGCGCGGCATAAACAGGCGTATTCGGAATGGCTGAATGATTGAGAAAGTCGAAAGTCGAAAGTTGTAAGTCATAAGTCGTAAGTCGTAAGTCAATACCACTTACGACTTATGACTTACGACTTACGACTTTCTCAATCATTCAGCCATTCCGAATACGCCTGTTTATGCCGCGCACAGTATAACTGACAGAACTCCTGACGTGGATAACATTGATATGTTTTATATATAGTGTTTTA
>JAIRLL010000164.1 GCA_031259505.1 Tannerella sp. | reverse complement strand
CCTGCCTGTTGAATACGACCGCACGCACGTCTACTTTGGGCGTGACGTATTCTTTTGACGGATGATAACACGATTCAATTTCCTTCTCGTCCAGTCCGGTGACAACAGACACAATTCGATTGCTGATTTCAATCAGTTCCTTGCAGCGTTCCGTCTCATAATCGTTCGACGAATAGCTCAGGCCGGTTTGCGACAGCGCACGAATGCGTTGCGCAAGCGTAATCAATTCCTTTCCTTTCTGCATAACAGGATATTTGCTCTTTTCTCATAAATAAACGGAAAGAATATGAGATTATTTCACAATAAAAAATTACTTTTGCGGCGGGAAAATGTTATTCCCGCGTATATGTAAATTTTATTGATTATGAAAAAGATGCGATTTAGGAAAATGTATTTGCCGCGTCTCCTGGCGACGGCAGTCCTGTTTTGTATTTGCACTGCGCCCGTTTTGGCACAGACTGATTTCGATACTTACTTCGAAACGAAGAGTTTGCGTTTCGATTTTGCGCTTAGCGGCAACGCTTTCACGCAATCGGCCGCCTTGCAGCAACTGCGCGAAGAACCGGTTTGGGGCGGCCCTGTGAAAAATCTGATTGACACGTTCGAATATGGAGGATACTATGTTAAAGCTTTTGACAGGGAAACGGGCAATCTTATTTATTCCAGAGGATTCAATACGCTGTTCGAAGAATGGCGTACGACGGATCAGGCGCAGACGGAAACGCAGTCGTGGACAAACAGCATATCGATTCCCTATCCGAAGAAGGCGATTGTGCTGGAATTGCTGGCGCGCGACCGTTCGACCAATCTGTTTGCTACGCTGACGCGATTGGATGTCGACCCGAAAAGCATTTATATCGACCGCAGTCCGCTAAAAAACCTGACGGTGGAGAAAATTCGATACAAAGGCGACCCTGCCGGAAAAGTCGATTTGGTTTTTGTTCCCGAAGGATATACCGCTGCCGAGATGGAAAAGTTTGGCAGAGATGCCGCCCGTTTCGCCGATGCGCTGTTCGACACGCCGCCATACGACACGCGGCAGGACGAATTCAATATATGGGCTGTCCATCTGCTTTCCGAAGAGTCGGGCGTCGATGTCTCGGGCAAGGGCATATTCAAAAACACGGCGCTCAATGCCGGTTTTTATACATTCGGTATCGAACGCTACCTGACGACGGCCGACATGAAATCTATTCGCGATGCAGTATGGAACGTGCCCTGCGACGCCGTCTTCGTGCTGGTCAATTCCGAAATTTACGGCGGCGGCGGAATGTACAATTTTTATGCCATCGGTACGGCCGACAATCCACGTACGATTCGCGTGTTTGTGCATGAACTGGGGCACAGTTTTGCCGGGTTGGCAGATGAATACTTTCAGTCGGAAGTGGCTTATAACGACTTTTATAACCTTGAACTGGAGCCGTGGGAACCGAATATCACGACACTGGTCGATTTTGCCTCCAAATGGCAGGACATGCTCTCGCCGGACACGCCTGTTCCGACGCCGGCAGAAGCGCCTTTCACGGATAAAACGGGCGTCTTTGAAGGTGGCGGATATGTGGCGAAAGGCATTTACCGTCCTGTCGATCACTGTACGATGCGCGACATGGCGCCATTTTGTCCCGTATGTCGCCGCGCCATACTGCGGATGATCGACTTCGTAACAGACAAGTAACGCCAACTGATTATGTATTCTTTCGGTTTTTTATTTGTTTTTATGCCGCTGTATCCGAAGAAAAAATATACTTTTACCTCTAATTTAAGACTGTAATTGCGTTTTGGACTTTCGAAAATCCGATATGCTGCATGGTTGCTTAAATTATAATACGTATATGATTATGAAAACAGAAGAAAAAACGATTCGCACTAAACGTATGATTATGAAAGGCATATGTTTGCTGCCATTTCTCTTTCTGCCAATTGCGGCAAATTCCCAATCCCAACTTCCTGAAATTGAAATGATATTTGTGCAGGGCGGTTCGTTCATTAGAAGTTGCACTTCCGAGCAGAGATGCTATTGCAACAGCGATAAAAAGTCGGATCATCAGGTGACTGTAAGTGACTTTTACATCGGCAAATACGAAGTTACGCAAGTCGAATGGGAAGCAGTGATGGGCAAGAATCCATCGTATTTTTCTCCGCTGAGCTGGGAAGACATGGAGGCTTATGTGAAAAGAATCAACGAACGTAGCGGCACGAACTACGCAATCCCGACCAGAGCACAATGGGAAAAAGCGGTTTTGCCCGTAGAGGGCGTAACATGGCACGAAGCTATGGAGTTTATCCGTCGCCTGAATGAACTGACCGGCAAGGACTACCGCTTGCCCACGGAGGCAGAATGGGAATATGCCGTGCGCGGCGGTTCGTCAAGCCGCGGCTACAAATACAGCGGCAGTAACATCCTGAAGGAAGTCGCCTGGTACGGACACAATTCCGACGGGCAGACACATCCCGTAGGCACGAAACTCCCCAACGAACTGGGTATCCACGACATGAACGGGAACGTATGGGAATGGTGCAGCGACTGGTACGGTAAATACGCGCACTGTCCGCAAACCGACCCGAAAGACGTCGCCACAGGCGGCCGAGTGTTTCGCGGAGGCAGTTGGAACAGCGCCCCACAGCACGTTTCGATTCGCGAAGACGCCTCGCCCGACGATTGCCGCAGCAATCTCGGATTTCGCCTGGCATGCAATTCAAAATAATTGGGATTATGAAAAATAACATTTAAAAAGTAATGGTTATGAGACGGTTGATTAATATTCTGATACTGTTCGCGTCGAGCGCCTGCTTATTTGACGGATGGACGCAAACGCCCGACATTAAAATGATATTTGTAAAAGGAGGCACTTTTTCGATGGGATGTACGTCCAAACAGGGCAACGACTGTTCGGCAGACGAAAGACCTGCGCATCAAGTGACGGTAAGCGACTTTTATATCGGTAAATATGAAATCACTCAATCGGAGTGGGAAGCCGTAATGAACAATAATCCTTCGTATTTCACCCTGGAACCTTCGGACTGGAAAACGATGAAAATATTTATGGCCGGCGTCAACAAACTCAACAGGACAAATTATGCCGTCCCGACCGAAACGGAATGGAACAGGGCAAGCGTCATCGACGGTTTGCCTGTGGAACAGATTAGCTGGAGCGATGTACATGAATTTATCCGCCGTCTGAATGCGAAGACGGGGAAAGATTACCGTTTGCCCACGGAAGCGGAATGGGAATATGCCGCGCGCGGCGGTACAGCGAGCCGGAACTGCAAATACAGCGGCAGCGACGAAGTGGGAGACGTCGCATGGTATGGTAATAATTCCGGCGGAAAGACGCATCTGGTAGGCACGAAAAAGGCCAACGAATTAGGCATCTACGACATGTGCGGGAACGTAAGCGAATGGACGGGCGACAAGTTTGGCTACTACGACAGCAGTCCGAAAACCGATCCGAAAGGCGAAGCGTCCGGTGACGACATTGTGTTTCGCGGCGGCGGCTGGAACGCCGGTTCGCAACTTATGCGCGTGACGATTCGCCTCCGCAGGCCAATTCATATCGACGGCGATGCCTACATGGGTCTCCGCCTTGCCCGCAGCGCAAAATAAGGGGTTTCCCGGACATGTCATTCATATTCGGACAATTCGAGCCACCGGTCGGTTTTCCGTTCGATGGTTTCGATGATTGCGGCGATGCGGTTCGACTGGCGCGAGAGTTCATCGACGGACAGATTGCCGCTGCTCAAGGTTGTTTCCATCTGCGTTTTCTCGGCTTCGAGCGTGGCGATTTCCGTTTCGAGTGATTCCAGTTCGCGGCGCTCGCGGTACGACAGTTTTTTCCGCTCTTTCTTCTCCGGACGCAAAGGCTGCGTTTCTTTTGCCGCTTGCGCATTTTCCTTTTTCTTTTCGCGGGCAGCACTTTCTTTCCATTCGCGGTATTGCGTGTAGTTGCCGGGAAAGTCCTGCACATTTCCATCTCCGTGAAAAATAAGGATATGGTCTACGACTTTATCCATGAAATACCGGTCATGCGAGACGACGATCAGGCAGCCTTTAAACGACCGCAGATATTCTTCGAGCACGTTGAGCGTGATGATGTCGAGGTCGTTTGTCGGCTCGTCGAGCACCAGAAAGTTCGGGCTGCGCATCAGCGTCGTGCAGAGATACAGTCGCCGTTTCTCTCCGCCGCTCAGCGTATGGATGAAATGATGCTGCCTGTCGGGAGTGAAAAGAAAATGACTCAGGAACTGGGACGCACTCAGCGTCTTGCCATTGCCAAGCGTCACATATTCGGCGACGCGCTGTACGGCGTCGATCACTTTCATGCTGTCGTCGAACGCAAGTCCGTCCTGGCTGTAATAACCGAAGCGAACGGTTTCGCCGACATCAAAACGTCCGCTGTCGGGAGAGATTTCGCCTGTCAGCATCTTGACGAAAGTAGATTTGCCTGTCCCGTTGTTGCCGACGATACCCAGTTTTTCGTAACGTGCAAACGTGTAATTGAACTTGTCCAATATGCGCGTTTCGCCGAAGCGTTTGCAGACGTCGGTCGCTTCGAAAATTTTCGATCCGATGTAGGCCGATTCCATATGCAGTTGCATGTCGCCCGTTTCCTGCCTGCAGCGCGCCTTTTCTTCCAGTTCATGAAATGCGTCGATGCGGTATTTGGCTTTCGTGCCACGCGCCTGCGGTTGCCGGCGCATCCATTCAAGCTCCCTGCGCAGCAGGTTGCCGGCGCGTTCGGTCTCTGCCCGGTCGGCAGAAAGCCGTTCGTCCCTCTTTTCCAGATAATAGCTGTAGTTTCCCTTGTATCGGTAAAGCGAGTGGCTGTCTATCTCGATGATTTCGTTACAGATACGATCAAGAAAATACCGGTCGTGCGTGACCATCAGCAGGCCGGCGCCGGACTGGTTCAGATATGCTTCCAGCCATTCAATCATTTCGAGGTCGAGATGGTTGGTAGGTTCGTCCAGCAAAATCAGTTCCGGCTCGGTAACCAGCACGTGCGCCAGCGCCACCCGCTTGACCTGTCCGCCGGAGAGGGTTCCCATTTTGGCATCGAAGCAGTTTATTTTCAGTTGCGAGAGTATTTGTTTCGCCTTGCGCTCGTAGTCCCAGGCTTTTTCGGCATCCATGCGGGCGGTGAGTTCTTCCAGCCGCCGAATATCTGCCGAAGCGACGGCCGCTTCGTATTCGGCTGTCAGGCGCACGACGGGATTCGTCGACGCGAAGCAAGCCTCCAGCACGGTCAGTTCATCCGGATAGCAGGGCGACTGCTCAAGGTATCCGATACGCAGGTCGTTACGAAATGTCACACAGCCTTCGTCCGCACTTTCCTTTCCCGCGATGATGTTCATCAGCGTGGTCTTGCCTGCGCCGTTTCTTGCGATCAGTCCTGTTTTCTGCTTTTGTGCAATACCGAAGGTAATGTCGTCGAACAGCAGCAAGTCGCCGTAGCGCATGGTCAGTCTGTCTACCTGTAGATAGCCGGTTTGCACGTGGTACTATCTGTTCTGTTCTTTCAGGATGACGTCGTGTGCGCCGCCTTCCACGATGCTTGTCGACGAAACGAGCGTGATTCGTGCATTCCGCTGCAGCGCCTTGATGGTGGTCGCACCGCAACTGCACATCGTAGCCTTGATTTTTCCCAGCGTGACGGCCATGTTGTCTTTCATCTTCCCTGCATAGGGGACATAGCTGTCGACGCCTTCCTCGAACTTGAGTATCTCCGTCTCGCCCATATCGTAGCGTTGCCAGTTTTGCGCGCGGTTGGAGCCTTCGCCCCAGTATTCCTTGACGTAGTTGTTACTGATACGCAGCGTTTTTGTCGGCGATTCGTCGAAGCGCGCAAAATAACGTCCCATCATCAGAAAGTCGGCGCCCATTGCCAGCGCCAGTACCATGTGATAGTCGTGCACCAGTCCGCCGTCGCTGCAAATCGGGATGTATACGCCTGTTTTCCTGCAGTATTCATCGCGAGCCTGTACCACGTCTATCAAAGCGGTGGCCTGTCCGCGTCCGATGCCTTTCTGTTCGCGGGTGATGCAGATGGAGCCGCCGCCAATACCCACCTTGACGAAGTCTGCGCCTGCGTCGACCAGATAGCGGAAGCCCTCGCTGTCGACCACATTCCCTGCGCCTACAAGCGTTTTGTCGCCATATTGATGTTTTATCCAGGCCAGAGTCTCTTTTTGCCACTCTGAATATCCGTCGGAAGAATCGATGCACAAGACGTCCGCACCTGCATCGATAAGGGCAGGGACGCGTTCCCTGTAATCGCACGTGTTGATTCCGGCGCCTACAAGCAGTTTTTTTGTCCTGTCCGACAGTTCTTCGGGATTGGTGCGGCGGCTGTCGTAGTCCTTGCGGAAAACAAAGTATACCAGATGGCCGTCGCTGTCGATGATGGGAAGCGCATTGAGTTTATGCTCCCACAGTTTCTGGTTGGCCTCGCTGAGCGGGATGCCCGACTGCCCGTAGACCAGTTTGGAAAACGGCGTCATGAAGTCCCTGACTTTCATGCTCAGGGGATCTTTTTCGATACGATAGTCGCGGCTGGTGACGATGCCGGCCAGTTTTCCGTTCGATGTGCCGTCTTCCGTCACGCCAATCGTCGAGTGTCCGGTTGCCTTCGCCACCCTGATCACGTCGGCCAGTGTCTGTTCAGGCCTGACATTC
>JAIRLL010000075.1 GCA_031259505.1 Tannerella sp. | reverse complement strand
CAGGCACGTTCACAAGAGATGTGCAGGCGTTGAACAGATAGCGGACGCCTGACAGGTTTCTGCATTTCGAAAAAAGACTTTCGGATACGGTATCGAGGGAAGTGCAGTTGGAATACATTGACGACACGTTTGTTAAAACGGAAGAATCAATCTCCTGCAGGGTGGAATGCAGCGAAGTGCAGAATTCAAACATGGACTGCGCATCCGTAACGTTCCTGAAGAAATAAGCCGGGGCGGCTTCGACTTCATTCAGATTTGAGCAATTGCGAAATGCGTTTGATGCCGATATGATGCCCAAATCCCCGAACGATTCGATTTTCCGCATATTATATCTGAAATTTGCCTGTATCTGATTCGGCAGATTCTGAAATGCTGTTGTCTGGGAGAAATAATCCGCATGTCCTGCTACGGCGACGACATATTCGCCCTGCGCGGCATACGTATGGCGGGGGTAGTCGGCAGTGACCGTTTCGGTTGTGCCGTCTCCCCAGTCGATTGCGAGATCGACATTCCCGGACAGCGGCAATCCGTTCTGCAGCCTGCCGGAGGGGACATTAAGCACGGCAATAAACACGCGCTCAAGGTAATCGTCGTCGGGAGAGCGTTCGGGGGTGAAGTTTTCTTCGGTGTCGGAGAGGGTGATTTTGAGCGGGACGCTCTGCGGGGTGACGGGAAAGACGTCGTGCTGGAAACTGTCCGACGCGACGCGACATTCGAGGCGTTCGCCGTCGGGCGTGATGAGGAAGCGGCGTTCGCTCTGCAGCATGTCGCGTGCGAAAAGCAGTTCGTCGGGCGTTTTGTAACCGAACGCGGCGTGGAGGGTTTCGCGAAGCGGCTGGCGGCGGTTGCGCTCGATGTAACTGTCCGTGACGTGATCGTAGGCGTCGTAGGCGCCGTCGGTATCCAGTTCGGGCGCGTAGACGCATTTGCCGGTCACTTCCATGCGTTCGGACATTTTGTATGAGTTGAGAAACTCGATAACGAGCCTGTCGGGCACGGGCGCCGGCGGCACGATGCGTATCATGACGCGGTTGGTGAGGAAGAGCTGCATCGTGAGCGTGCAGGGCGTGTTGGCGAACGTGGCGCGGAAGGCTTCGATGTTGAAGGCATAGACGCGGCCGGTTTCGAGGGGCGGGAAGGTGTACGTGTCGCCGAACTCGGTAGTGACGGTGTAGACGCGGTCGACGGCGATAAAGAAAAGCGGCGTCAGGCAGTTTTCGGGGAAGACGATTGTGTTGCCGCCCGTGCGGGTGGTCATGAAAAACTGGCGGCGGGGGTTTTTCAGTTTGTACTGGAAGATATCGGTTTCCATGTCGTGCAGGAAGCGCAGCATGCGTTTCGACACGCCGCCCTGATAGGCGCGCGCCGCATGGGCAAGCGTTTCGTCGCCCTGGCGGAACTCGACCGAGAAGTCGAGGAACATGTTTGCCACTTCGCTCACGGTCGCGGTGTCGCTGATGAGTTCGGGCGTGCGGAACAGAGGTTGCAGGATGTCCTGAACAGAGACGGACGCCTCGCAGTCGGGGGCGGCGCCACTGGGGACGAACACGCCGGAATAGACCGTATCGCCGTCGACGGCGACATCGAAGTCGATCGCTTCGGGCGAGGGCGTGACAAGCTCGAACATGACGGGATTGTCGACAAGGTAATCCGCGAGCGGCATTTGGGCAAAAGAAAGGGTAGCGGCCATCGTTTTTTTTCCGACAAAAATAGGGCGACAGTCGCTACCTGAAAAGGACAGAAAAGATGTGTTACAGCAGCGTCGGGGTGTAGGTGACGGTCGAGGTGACGGACACGTCCGGTTCGCCGGCCTTTTTCCATATGGTACTGTATACCAGTTGTATCGTTTCCAGCGCGAGGTACTGGGCGTCGGTGGGAGGCAGTATGAACATCAGATTTGTACTGACGTTACGGCCGTCGACGGTCACGAAGCCGGGCCCAAGGTCGTCGGCTTCGATCGAATCGGGCGTCCATGACGGTTGCGGCACGTTGACCTGCACGGGTTTCCACCAGTATTTCTGATCGATATAGACAGGGATACCCTGTTCGGCCTCGAGGTCGTAAGGTTCATAGAGGCGCAGCGTGCGGAACACGGCTTCGCAGATACCTCTCGGGTCGTTGAGTTTGAACCTGAACTGTTCGGGGACGAGCGGCTGGAAGTTGAGCAGCATCACACAGTCCGTCCTCATACGCACAAGTTCGGCGTCGGGGAGTTTGAGGCTGCATTTTACTTCCTGGGCGGAATGTCGCAGGAAGGCGTCGTATTCCTTCCAGAAGCGGTTGAAGAGACCGTCTTCGCGGTTGACGGTCAAAGAAATGTCGTAGCGGATCATATCTTCGTCGTACATAAAGTCGCCTTCCGCATTGCGGTTGATCTGCGACGCCCAGAACCAGTTCTGCGAACCCGGCGCGGTGTGTTTTGTCATACCCCATCCGAAGGCCATCGCCGGCTGTGCGGCGTTTTCGTCTTCTTTCCGCGTTTCGCCTTCCACTACCACATTCGAATATCGATGTTTCATTCCTTCGCCGTAGAAGAGCCATGCTTCGCTGTCTCTCCCGCTGCTTTTGTCGAAGGGCAGGCTGATGTCCGTGTGGCTGATTTCTTCGTATTCAAGACCGGGCGTTTTGCGATCCCAGTCGAAAAAGTCCGACGAACGGCGCACCTTGCGCGTGTACGCCTGAAACGAGGGAAAGACCTGTTCGAAGATAAGATACATGCTTGCGGCGCAGGAAAAACAGTTGTCGACGCCGTCGCCGGAAGGAATATCCTGTCCGGTGAAGTCCGTGAACTGATGATCGTATTCGTCGAGAAACTCCTCGTACGTGTCGCGCAGTACGGCGGTGGAGAAGAACGCGCCTGCGGCTCCGCGTATAGCTGTGATTCTTAGTTGCTTCTGAGGCGAATAGCTGATGGAGGGCTCTTCCGTTTTCATGGCGTCCAGGTCGACGGACGGCGGCAGGGTGAGTATGTCGCGCAGAAACCGCAGCCGGACGGTTTGCGTGTTCGAATCAATGAAATACAGCATCCCGAAACGGTTGTAGAGCATATCGAGGAAGGCCTTGACGGTGAGGTCGGGCATCATGTCGCGATAGTGGAGCGTGCCGGTGACGACGGCGTCCATCACGTTGTTGAGCATGACAAGTTTGCGGAGCTGTCGATGTGTGCGGAAAGGATTTTCTTCTATTTTGCAGTTGAAATGTCTGTCGAAAATCAGTTCCAGGATGCGCCAGACTTTCAGGAACGGCGAGGCGCCGTATCCCGGCGGCGCATCGATATAGACCTCTTCGCCGTCGACAAGCCACGCGAGCAGACGGTGCTGCACGGATTTCAGGGAGGCTGTCCAGGGGATAAGACTCATGTGGTTAAAATACAGTTCGTTCAGGATGACCTGATATATTTTTGCATCGGGCTGTTCTTCGGTCGGTTCGACGGTGTCGGACTTGAGCGTGACGGGAAAGATGAAATAGTCGGCTTCGACTTCTTCATTCATCACGGCGGTGAGATGCGCCATCATGGAGGCGACTTTCTGTGCGGTCGTGGCGCCTCCGAACGAGACGGAGGGCAGGTCGGGCAAATCCTTTAACTGCACTTCGCCCATGCGGCTGTAGAGTTCCGCCTCGTCGAAGCCGATGTTGGCGCTGATGAATGCGGGCGAGGCGCTGTTGATGGCCATCAGGCCGGTTTGCTGCGCGCCGCCGGATTCGATTGCCACGGGAACGGTCTGGCCGGGTTTTTCGCTGCGGTCGAGACGGGCGGCGTCGTCGAGCAGGCGACGGTTGTGCGGCGTGGAGGGGAAGGTGATCGATACGGTCTGACTGCCCCTGACGGTAAACAGTGGGCTGTTTTTTTCGCCTTCGATGATGAAATCCGGCGGGAGGTCGAAGATTTCGCCGGTCTGTTTTCTTATTTTTAGGCTCATTGTTTTAGTGGTTAGTGGTTAGTGGTTAGTGATTAGTGGTTAGTGGTTAGTGATTAGTGGTTAGTGGTTAGTGGTTAGTGGTTAGTGGGGGATGTCACTTTTTGGTGAAGCTGGATTCGGCGGTCAGTTTGTCGCGCTGTTTTGCTTCGAGTTCGGTGATGCCGTAGTTGACGCGGATGTCGCCCTCGGCAAGGCGGGTGAGGACGTCGACTAACTGCCGGGCGGCGCGGGCGTCGAGGGTAACGGTTTCGGTATATATGCCGGCGTCGTCGCCGGTGTTGCTGCCGCCTTCGGCAAAGCCGCGCGGGAGGGGATTGCGCGAGGTGTGACGGCGGCGCACGCGCTCGATGGCGCGTACCTTGTCGGCCACGTCGGGGTATTTCAGGCTGCCGGCGTCGACGACGTACTCGCCCGAATGGACGGGCAGCCAGCCGGCGACGTCGTATTTTGCGCCGCGGCCGGTGTAGCCGCCACCGCGCATGTCGCCGTTATCGCCGGTGTTGCTGCCGCCTTCGGCGAAACCGGGCTGCAGCTGGATGCTGCCGGTTTTGACCTTTGAGGCCGAATCGCTGCCGCCGCCGGGCGCTTCGAGCGTCATGGCTTTCACGCGGTCGCGCTCGGCTTTGGCTTTCGCCAGTTGCAGTGCGGTGGTGACGGCCACGGCGGCGGCGGCGATCGCCCCGAGGGCCGGCCCGACTACCGGAATGGAGGCCATCGCCGAAAAGGCCTGAATGGCGGCCACGGCGCCCGTGGCGATGATCTGCGAGGCCTGCATCGCGAAATTGACGTCGGCGTATTTCTTCTGCACTTCCAACTCCTTCACGCGCTGTTCGTAGTCGAGCTGTTCTTTTTGCGTGTTGTACTCTTCGGTCGCCATAAGGCCCTCGCTGTACAGCTGCATCAGGGCGGCTTCGCGTCTGGCGTATTCGGCCTGAAGCGAGGCGGTCTCGCTTTCTTCGAGGGCTTTGACCGTGTCGAAGGCATGCTGCGCGTACTGCTGCTGCTGTTTGACCAGTTCGGCGGCGTATCCGAGTTTGATCTTCAGTCTGGCCTGTTCGAACTCTTCTTCCGTGAGGAGCTGACGTGCGTGCTGCTGCGCGAGGGCTTCCATTTCGGCATCGTAGAGCTGTCGCATATTGTCGAGTTCATATTCCCGACGCGCACGGAACTGTTCGTCGGCGTACTTCTTTTCGACGGCGGCAACGGCTGTACGGTATGTTTCTTCGTCTATCAGCTCCCGGTCGCGATAGCGCGCCAGAAGGGCCAGCTCCTCTTCTTTGCGCTGCGTCCACGTTTTGATGCGGAACTGGCGTTCGAAGTCGGCCGATGTTTTGAGATAGAGTCGCTGTATTCTGTCTTTCGATTTGGCGAGGGCGGTTTCGGCGTCGATGATCTCTTTGCTGCTTTCGGCGACGGCTTTCTGACGGCTTTCGGCATTTTCGAACTCGGCGGCCGTTACCTGTTCGCCGAATTTTTTAATGACTTCAAGACGTTCCGAGGCATGTTCGGATTCGATTTCGGCGGCGCGCAGGGCGTAGAGTTTCTGATCCGTCTCTTCGTCCTGCAATTCTTCGAGGCGGCTGTTGCGTTTTTCTTCGAGCAGTTGCAGTTGTCCGGCGTGCGTGCGCTTCATCGATTCGAGCATCAGGCGGTCGGCTTCGGTCTGCTCCTTCGCTTCTTTTTTGGCGGCTTTTGCGCCTTTATCCTTTTCGACGCCCAGGTTTTCGAGCGCGGCGAGTTCGTCTTTGAGCTGTTTGAGACGGCGGTTTTTGACGGTGATTTCTTCCTCTGTCGTTTCGGGGAGTTTTTCGGCTTCTTTGATCTCGTCTTTTTTTGCCTGTATCAGCGAGCCGGTGGCTTCTGTCAGTCCGGCTGCAGACTTTTCAAGCTGCTTCTGCGCTTCGATTTCGGCATTTACCGCATTTTCATACTGTTTCGTTGCCTCTTCCAGTTGTTTGACGTACATGTCTGCCTGCTCCCGATAGAATTTTCTGCGTGCTTCGTCTCCCTGCTCCATGGCCGATTCTGCCCGTTCCGACTGAATACGGATTGCGTTTTGCAGTGATTCCATCTGTTTTTTGTAATATTCGGAAGAGCCTGTCTCTACCATGGATTGTGTGAGCCGCTTCTGTTCTTCGACAAATCCGTCGACCGACTTCTTATAGCCCTCGATATTCAGGTTGAGTTGACGGTATTCGTCATCCAGCGCTTTTTTTCGCTTATCGAACTCTTTCCCGGACAGCCTGTAGCTTTCGCGGTACAGATCCTGCAGTTCCTGTTCTATCTCTAATTTCCGGGTTTCACTTTTCACGGAAGCATCGGTGTTCGCGTCTATTTTTGCCTGCAACGCCATATTGCGGATCTTCCGGTCATATTCGTCATTGACATTTTTCAGACGAAAAAGCAGTTCGTCGTTTGAGATTTTTTCAAGATCAAGATTTTTGAGGAATTCGGGATATTTTTCGTTGAGTTTTTTTATCAGCGAATCTCTCAGCCGGTTATTGTCGTTGACGTTAATGATTGTATTTACGAGTGTGTTCAGTTCCGAACGTTCATCCATAACCGACCGGGTGTACTGTTCGGTCAGTTCCTTCTGTTTTTCAGTGATATTCGCCGATATTTTTTGAGCCTCCGTCAATTCGTCCGTTCTTTTCCTGAACAGGACAACGGCAGTAATCACGGCAGTAATCACGGAAAGCAGCAATCCCAGCGGGTTGGCTTTGACGGTCTG
>JAIRLL010000059.1 GCA_031259505.1 Tannerella sp. | reverse complement strand
AGGCGAGAAAAATGCCAGATTCACATTTGCCCTGACTTTGAAAAATAACGGATTCTCCATTGAAGATGCAGCCAGATATTCCGGACTCGCCAGGGAAGAAGTAATAAACCTTTTCACAGAACACGGGCTGATATGACAAAACCGTTCTTTGCGAGGTACAAAGCACGAAGCAATCCAGTAACATGTTACACTTTATTAATTCTCCATTCCTAAACGTAAAAAATGAATCGGTATGTTGACATCGGAAGACAGACGGTTACTGGCAGAAAAAAACATCACGGAATCACAGTTGAACAGGCAGTTGAAGCGATTTGCCGAAGGATTCCCGTATCTCGAGGTGAAAGCGTCGGCATCGGTAGAAAAAGGCATTCGTGTTATCACCGGCGAAGAGCAGATGCATTACGTCAGGATATGGGACGACTACCGGCTTCAGCAGAAGAGGATTGTCAGGTTCGTTCCGGCGTCGGGAGCGGCAAGCCGCATGTTCAAAGACCTTTTTGCCTTCCTCGCGGCGCCATACGATGCGCCCTCCACGGAATTTGAAAGAACTTTTTTCGAAGGAATAGCGGACTTCGCCTTCTTCGATGCGCTGAACCGGCGGCTTTGCGAAAGGGAAGGAAAAGATATTCGCGCCCTGATTGCCGAAGGGAAATACAGGACTGTTGCCGCCTGCCTGCTCGAAAAGGACGGGCTGGGATACGGCACGCTGCCGAAAGGACTGTTGCCGTTTCATTCCGGCGCCGACGGAGTAAGGACGGCGCTGGAGGAACACTTCTCCGAAGGTGCGCTGTATGCACGCGACCATGCGGGCGAAGTGCATCTGCATCTGACCGTGTCGCCCGAACACCGGCCTCTCTTTGAACAGTTTGTCCGGGAAAAACTGCCGCGCTTGGAACAGACCTCGGGCGCACGATACGTCGTCGCGTTCAGCGTACAGTCGCCCTCGACGGATACGATTGCCGTGGATGCGGACAACAACCCCCTGCGCGATGCACTGGGCGCACTCGAATTTCGCCCGGGCGGACACGGCGCGCTTATCGGCAATCTGAACAGCATCGATGCCGACGTGGTATTTATCAAAAACATAGACAACGTCGTCCCCGACCATCTCAAGTCTGCTACGGTGCACTTCAAGAAAATGCTGGCAGGCGTGCTGGTCGACCTGCACCGGAGAATCAGCGACTATGTCCGCCTCATCAACAGGGGCGACTATACGCAGGCGCAGGTGCAGGAGATGATTTATTTCCTTCAGGATGCGCTGTGCGTCAAGAATCCCGAGACCAAACTGCTGGAAGATGCGGAACTGATTCTTTATATCAAGCGCAAATTGCTGCGTCCGCTCCGCGTGTGCGGCATGGTGCGCAACAGTGGCGAGCCGGGCGGCGGGCCGTTTTTTGCGGTCAATCCGGACGGCACCGTTTCGTTGCAGATACTCGAAAGTTCGCAAATAGACATGCGCGACCCTGCCGGAAAAGCCCTGTTCGAACAGGAGACGCACTTCAATCCCGTAGATATTGTCTGTGCGCTGAAAGACCCCGACGGCAATAAATATCACCTGCCCGACTTCGTGGACAACAATACGGGTTTCATCGCTCACAAAAGCAAAAACGGACGCGAACTGAAAGCGCTGGAACTGCCCGGACTGTGGAACGGGGCAATGAGTGACTGGAACACCGTCTTCGTGGAAGTGCCCGGCGAAACCTTCAACCCCGTGAAAACGGTCAACGACCTGCTTCGGCCGGAACATCAGTGAGCCGGGCGGAATTTCACCACGGAGGCACGCTGTTTATTTTGCATCCCTTATTTCAGCGCCTCGATGATCAGTCCGGCTGCGCGCTGCGAGGCGCCGGGCTGCCCAAGCAGGCGGATGACTTCGTCGTATCCGTCCTGCATCTGCCGGCGGTATGCGGGGTTGTGCAGCAGCCGCTCCAGTTCGGCGCGAATCCTTTTCCGCGAAAACCGCGCGCCGAACAGTTCCTGCACGATTTCGCGCCCGCCTATCAGATTGACCAGCGAGATATAGGGGGCATGAAAGAAATGACGATAGACAAAATTCACTAACCATCCTCCCGGAAAACTGTAGCATACGACCTGCGGCACGCGAAAGAGCGCCGTTTCCAGCGTTGCCGTGCCCGACGTCACTAACGCCGTATGGCTGTTTTCCAGCAGCGCATACGTTTGCCCGAAGACGACGGCGACGTTTCGCCCGTTCATGTGTTTTATGTAGTCATCTTTTTCCAGTCCGGGCGCGCCAGCTATCACGCACCGGTATTCGGGAAACGAGAGGGCTGCATCCAGCATGGCGGGCAGGTTCGTCCTGATTTCCTGCAGCCGGCTTCCTGCCAGCAGGGCTATCAGCGGCTTTTCGCCCTGTTTGCCGTCTTGCAGGAAATCGCCTTTTCCGATCTGGCGCGTCTCCCGGTATGCGGCAATGGCATCGACCGACGGATTGCCCACGTAATCCACCGGATAGTTCAGCGAGCGGTAGAACGCCGTTTCGAACGGGAGAATACAAAACATGCGGTCTACGTGACGGCGAAGCGTGCGTATGCGGTATTTTTTCCACGCCCATATTTTCGGCGATATGTAGTAATGCACGGGGATATGACATTTTGTTTTGACATATTTCGCTATTTGCAGATTGAATCCGGGATAGTCGACCAGTATAACCACGTCGGGGCGGAACGTGCGGATGGCTTCGCGGCAGCATCTCATGTTGCGCAGGATGGTTCGCGCATGCAGCAGCACCGGCACGACGCCCATGTATGCCATCTCGCGACAATGCTTTATCAGCGTTCCCCCGGCAGCCTGCATCATATCGCCGCCAAAGAAGCGAAATTCGGCCTGCGCATCCTCTGCCTGCAGGGCGAGCATCAGATTCGACGCGTGCAAATCGCCCGAAGCCTCTCCTGCTATCAGAAAATATTTCATGCCTTCATTCCTCCGTGAAATGCCATGTTTTCAGTGTGTCCATAAATGCGTAGTCCGTCACGTCGATGTGGCAGGGCACCAGCGAGGCATATCCGCTGTCCAGCATCCGCGTGTCGTCGTCGGGGCTACAGGGACTGTCTTGCACGAAATCGCCGGTCAGCCAGTACAGCATCTGTCCGTTTGCATCCGTTTCGCGGTCAAATTCCCTTATCCACCGCCCTCCGGCCTGCCTGCAAACGGCAATGCCTTTCACCCGGCCTGCCATGTCGGGCACGTTAAGGTTCAGGAAGGTGCCGCGCGGCAGACCTTTTGCGAGCGTCAGTCGGGCAACCGTCCGTCCCAGCCGTCCGGCTTCGGAGAAATCGGAATCGTGTTTGCACTCGGAGAGCGACACGCCCAGCGAAGGGATACCGATTATACAGCCTTCTATCACCGCGCCCATCGTCCCCGAATAGTGGACGCAAACCGCCTGATTGCCGCCGTGGTTGATGCCGGATACCAGCAGGTCGGGCATACGGTCGAGTATCTCGTTGACGGCGAGCTTTACGCAGTCGACGGGCGTGCCCGAACAGTGGTAGACGGACAGGCGCTCTGACTGCTGCATCAGCGAGCAGGTCAGCGGAACAGTCGACGTGATGGCGCACGACATGCCCGAACGGGGGCCGTCGGGCGCCATCACGACCAGGTTGCCCAGTCCGCGCAGGCTGTCCACCAGTTGCTTGAGACCCTTTGCATTTATGCCGTCGTCGTTTGTAATTAAAATCAACGGTTTATCTTTATTCATCCAAAATCGTTTATTGAGAGACTGCAAAAGTAAGCATTTATACCGTATGCGGCAAGATTATTTCGAAAATGGGTGCATCCACGGACTGTCGCTCTTATAGGATGACGGGGATACCGTTGCTGTCGGCAATGGCATCCCCGTCATTGCGAGGGCGTAGCCCGAAGCAATCCAGGTTCGTGCAAGGCTGGATTGCCACGTCGCTACGCTCCTACCAATGACATGTTTCGTTATTTGCTTATTATCAGCCCGCCGGATTGCTTCGTACCTCGCAATGACGCCGGATGCCGTTGCCTGCAACAATGGCATCTACGTCATTGCGACTGCGAGGTACGAAGCAGGAAGCAATCCGG
>JAIRLL010000026.1 GCA_031259505.1 Tannerella sp. | reverse complement strand
TAGGCCATGAATTTGTTGAAATAAGGCATGAGGACAGGATTGTTGACCGTCCAGTCGAACCAGATCAGTTTCGGTTCATACTTGTTGATCAGTTCGTAGGTGCGCGCCAGCCATTCGCGTGCAAACGATTCGTCGTATTGCTCGCCGGCGTAGCGCCGTCCGTAGAGCGTGATGGTAGTGTCCTGCACGTCGGAGGGAAATGTCATTCCACCGTTGTAGAACCATGCGTTTTCGGCGCGGTGAGTGGACAGTCCGAAGACAAGCCCTTCGTTTTCCACGGCCTCCTTGAGCAGTCCGACAATGTCTTTGCCGGGTCCCATCTTCACGGAGTTCCATTTGTTCAGGTCGCTGTCGTACATCGAAAAGCCGTCGTGATGCTCGGCTACGGGGATGACGTATCTGGCGCCGGCTTCCCGAAAGAGGGCAGCCCATTCGGCGGCGTCGAATTTTTCGGCTTTAAACATGGGGATAAAATCCTTGTATCCGAATTTAGTATGTTCGCCGTAAGTGTCGATGTGATGCCTGTACTCGCGCGAATCCTTCTGGTACATGTTTCGCGGATACCATTCCGAACCGAACGCGGGCACGGCATATACGCCCCAGTGAATGAAAATGCCGAACTTGGCGTCCATGAACCATTCGGGAAAACGGTAGTGGGTTGCGATATTGTCCCAGTCGGGCTGGAAAACTTCCGTCCCTTTGAGCGAGGCGACAGAGTCGATGTTGATGGCTGGCTTCGTTTCCTGCTTGCATGAAGCGAGAAACAATATGCCGCCAAGAATAAAAAGAATAATAACGTTTTTCATATTTTTGCAATTTAATTTGAAATTTATTGCGCAAAGGTAGCAGTTTTATTCCATATTTGTATATGTATGGGTTCAAAAATTCAAAAATATAAAGATTCGAAGGTTTAAGGGTTTAAGGGTTCAACGATTCAAGGGCATATATCAACTGCATCGCTTCGCGGGGCGTCCTGGCTTCCTGCCATATCGCGGCATGTTGCGGACGAATGAAATGCGTATCTACTGCGCGCCCGAACATCTCGATCAGAGGATCGTAATAATGGTTTACATTCAGAATGACAACGGGATGTCGATACAGTCCCAGTTGTTTCCATGTAATGATTTCCAGCAGTTCTTCCATCGTACCGTAACCTCCCGGCAATGCGATTGCGGCATCCGACATGTCTGCCATCCATTTTTTCCGTTCGTGCATTGTCTCTACTTCAATCCGTTCGCTCAATCCGTCGTATCCCCAGCCGTTTTCGACCATGAAACGAGGTATCACGCCGCAGGCTTTCCCTCCTGCCGCGATGACTGCATCCGAGAGCGTACGCATCAATCCTTTCGCTCCGGCGCCGTTGAGCACGCGCAGCCCTCTTTCACCGAGCAATGCGCCTAACTCCGCCGCTGCCTCCGTAAAAACGGAAGTCACAGGAGCGCCCGATGCACAGTAAACGCAAACCGTTCGAATCACACTTGTCTCGACCATACTGACTGTTATTCGTTTAATAATTTCTCGTAAGCCACGCGTTCGTTTCCGTCGTGCAGGAAAATAATGCCGCAACAGGTAAAACCGTGCTTTTCCAAAAAGCGGCGCATCGGAAAGTTGTCCCGGTGCGTATCAACCTTGAAACTGACTGTGCCGTTCCGATGACACATCTCCTCTACCTGTTCGAAAATGAATGACGCTATGCCATTCTGCCTGAACCGGTCGTCGACCGCCATCCGATGGACAACCACAAACGCGCCCGTACTCAGCCACTTGCCGCCCATAATCCTGTCGTATGCAGGCTCGTCGTTGAAAACGACCGATGCCATTGCCACTACTGTGTCGCCTTCCGTCACGACACAGGCGTGCTGTTCCGCAATATCCTGAAGGATAATTTTGTCCGAAGGGTAACCATTCTGCCACTGGTCGATGCCTCGCGCTTTCAACGATGCCTGCGCCTGACATACAATATTCATTATCACAGACAAATCCTCACATGTTGCCAATCGAAAATTCATATTTCCTGAAATTTGCGGCCACAAATGTAGACAATAAAAATGACATTTTATGCCCGTACAGGAAAACTCTCCGACCTTTATATTTGCTTTTGTTTTTGTTCTTTTGCTGTCACGATAAAATTAAGATACGGTTCTGAATCCTGCAATTGCCTGACGGGAAAAAGATTTCGGGATTTTCAACAGGAAAATCTTCGCACATCAATACAAATGGTTAATTCATATACTAAAATACAGGCCATTACGCGGTTTTTTGCACAGACAAACATCTCATTGTTAATATCTTTATATCATTTACTGCATAGATTAACATTTAATTCCCCTCCCAAAAATGCGCGATTATAAAAGAAACGCCGTATCTTTGTGGCCTAAATTGATGGTTATGACTTTTTCGGCATTAACAGCTATCTCACCCGTCGACGGAAGATACAGGGAAAAGGCGGAAACGCTGGCTTCATATTTCTCCGAGTATGCGTTAATCAAATACCGTGTGCGAGTCGAGATAGACTACTTTTATACATTAACAGGTTTCGTGCCACAATTGAAACCGCTGCATACGGATGCGACAAAGCATGCGCTGCAACAGGTATACCTCAATTTTTCGCCCGACGATGCATTGCGCATCAAGGAAATAGAACATATCACCAATCACGACGTCAAAGCGGTAGAATATTTCATCAAAGAAAAATTTGACACGCTCTCGCTGCATGACAGCAAAGAATTTATCCACTTCGGACTGACGTCGCAAGACATCAACAACACGGCCATTCCCCTGTCGCTGAAAGAAGCGCTCGATAATGTCTTCTATCCGGAAATACAATCGATTACGGAAACAATTAAAAATTATGCCGAAGCGTGGAAAGACATCCCCATGCTTGCCAGGACACATGGTCAGCCGGCTTCGCCAACCCGCGTAGGAAAAGAATTTCAAGTATTCGCATACCGTCTCGACAAACAGCTCGCCTTGCTGAAAACCATTCCCGTCTCCGCCAAATTCGGAGGCGCAACCGGCAACTTCAATGCGCATCACGCGGCATATCCCGATTTCGACTGGAAAACTTTCGCCAACCATTTCGTAAACGAAATACTGGGACTCAAACGCGAAGAATGGACGACACAAATATCGAACTACGACAATCTGGCGGCCATCTTCGACGGATTGCGACGAATAAATGTGATACTGACCGACCTGTGTCGCGATGTATGGCAATATATTTCTATGGACTATTTTAAACAGAAAATCAGGGAAGACGAAGTAGGCTCGTCGGCGATGCCGCACAAAGTAAATCCGATTGACTTCGAGAATGCGGAAGGCAACTTAGGAATGGCAAACGCCATCCTGACGCATCTGAGCATGAAACTGCCCGTGTCGCGCCTGCAACGCGACCTGACCGATTCGACTGCGCTGCGCAACATTGGCGTGCCGCTGGCGCATATCGTCATTGCACTGAAAAGCATTGCCAAAGGATTAAACAAACTGCTGATAAACAAACAAACCATATCACGTGAACTGGATGCGCACTGGAGTGTGGTCGCAGAAGCCATACAGACCATCTTGCGAAGAGAAGGTTATCCGCAACCATACGAAGCGCTGAAAACATGGACACGCACAAACAACGAAATCACGTCCCTGTCAATCAGAGAATTTATCGATTCTCTGCAACTGGACGACGCCGTAAAGGCGGAACTCGGGGCGATAACGCCTCATAATTATACAGGAATATAATCTAAATCATATATTACATATATTAATAATTTTAAAACAGCAAACAACAATCGCGAGATTGAAAACAATGTGAAAGAAAATGGAATCAGAAAAAAAAGACAAAATGCAACCACGCTCGGACAGATATTCTCTGAAAAACCAACGGGAACGAATCAGTATGCACGATAAAGATCAGGACAGAACGCCCATCTATCGTGCCGTGAGAGATGATAACGGTTATCAGGTTCGCCCGCAGGATCAGTCGTACCAGCCGGGGCAGCCGCGTCCTGTCGCAGGTAAACGTCCGCGCATCAGCGAATCATCTCAAAGAGTAGACTACAACGCGGACAGGTACGAAAGGCAAAAACCGGTTGAAGGACGTCCATACCGTCCTCTCTATCCGGCTTCCTATTCGAATGCCAACCGGACGACAGGTCAGAGACAGCAGCCGCCATACAGCGGCGGCGGGAATTACTCCAACCGTCCGCAATATGGAGGCAAGACGGGAGATGCGAAATATCCG
>JAIRLL010000408.1 GCA_031259505.1 Tannerella sp. | reverse complement strand
GTGGTTGGTCACGATTGCCGCAACAACAGCCGCCTGTTTGCAGAAACTTGCGCAGATATTTTTTCGGCCAACGGCATCAAGGTCTATCTTTTTGAGGATCTGCGCCCTACGCCCGAAATATCGTATGCCATCCGTACACTGGGCTGTCAGAGTGGTATCATCCTCACCGCCTCGCACAACCCGAAGGAATACAACGGCTACAAGGCCTACTGGAGCGATGGCGCACAGATGATTGCCCCACACGACAAAAACACGATTGCCGAAGTAAACAAAATCAGGAATGCCGGCGATATCAAATTCAAGGGAAAGAAAGAGTTGATAGAAATTATCGGAAAAGATATCGACAGCCGGTACATCCTCGACTTGAAGACAATCTCTCTGTCGCCCGACGCCATCCGCAATCACAAAGATATGAAGATAGTATATACGCCCATCCACGGCACGGGTGTTCGGTTGATACCTGAAGCGCTTGAAACGTACGGATTTACAAACATTATTCATGTGCAGGAACAGGATGTTGTGAGCGGAGATTTCCCCACGGTCGTATCCCCTAATCCGGAAGAACCTGCGGCAATGCTCATGGCGGTGGAGAAAGCAAAGGAAACAGATGCCGAACTGGTGCTGGCGTCCGACCCTGATGCCGACCGCGTGGGTGCAGCCGTGCAAAACGATGCGGGAGAATGGACGCCCGTAAACGGTAACCAGATAGCCATGTTGCTGATTTATTATTTGATTGCCAGGTGGAAAGAACTGGGCAAGTTGAAAGGAAAGGAATACGTCGTAAAAACCATTGTGACGACGGAAACGATACGGTCGATAGCCGACCGCAACGGCGTGGAACTGTACGACGTCTACACCGGTTTCAAGTGGATTGCAGACGTGATACGCCACAACGAAGGCAAAAAGGTTTACATCGGTGGCGGCGAGGAAAGTTACGGATTCCTCTGCGAAGATTTCGTGCGCGACAAAGATGCCGTTTCAGCTTGTTGCATGTTGGCGGAGATAGCGGCTTGGGCAAAAGATAAAGGCCTGTCGCTGTACGGATTGATTCGACAAATATATTTAGAATACGGTTATTCGAAAGAGGTAAGCATTTCTGTTGTGAAGAAGGGGAAAAGCGGCGCAGAAGAAATCGAAGCGATGATGAAGCAGTATCGCGAAAACCCGCTGACGGAAATAGCCGGTTCGAAAGTGGTGATGCTCTACGACTACGCTTCGCTGAAAGGACGCAGTTTTCCAGACGGAGAAACGTTTTCGCTGAACATGCCTACGACATCCAATGTCTTGCAATACAGCACGAACGACAAGACGAAAATATCCATCCGGCCTTCAGGCACCGAACCTAAAATCAAGTTTTACTGCGAAGTGCATATTGACGTCAAAAAGGCGGAAGACATTGAGGCGGCCGAACGGGAAGCGCTGGATAAAGTGGAACAAATCAAAATCTCACTGGGAATATGAAACAAAAAAAAGACGAGCGCTTGGCTCGTCTTCCCTTTGTTGTTCTACCAGGGCTCGAACCTGGAATTTCAGGTCCAGAATCTGACGTGTTACCATTACACCATAGAACAATTTTTATTTGCGCTGCAAATGTACGGCTTTTTTATTTTTCGTCCAAATAATTTGACCGAATTTGCACGTTTTTTTCAAACGTGGCAAATATGACGAAAGGTTGCATTGATTCCATAATAAAATAAGCTATATTTGTGTGCTCGGAAAAGGAATATAAAAGCATGAATCAAACAAAATCTCTTGTAGAAGCCGTCGTGAGAGGCTTGAAGGAAAAAAAAGGAAGAAAAATAGTAAAAGTGGATTTAAGCCTGCTTACAGGTGCAATTTGCGAGTATATGATTATTTGTGAGGGGAATAGTCCAACACAACTTTCTGCGCTTACCGATTCGGTATGGGATATTGTGCGCAGGGATGCAGGCGAGAAGCCGCAGTCTATTGACGGAGGACGCAATTCTCCCTGGATCGGGATGGATTATGGCACGGTTATTGTACATATTTTCATGCCGGAGCAGCGTGCGTTTTATAACGTCGAAAATCTATGGGCAGACTCGAAAATAACGGAAGTTTTAGATAATGAATAATTTATTTAAATAATTGTAGTATGAACGAAAATGACAACAGCTCACCTCACAAAGGTAACAGGTCAAAATTTCGCTTCAATGCGTATTGGCTTTACGGATTGCTGTTTATGGGGCTAATGGGAATATTTATGATGAACGACTACGCTTCGGACAAAGAATTGGGCTGGACGGAATTTCGCACACTGGCACAGGAAGATGCGTTCGAACAGATTGTAGTCTACAACAAAAAGAACGTACTGGAAGCTACCGTCCGAAACGATAAAAAACATTTGATTTTCAAAGGAGACGAAGTCAGGTCGGGCGTCAGCCCCAAGGTGATAGTCAAAATACCGTCGCCGGATATCTTTTCCGATTTTTACGATAAAGCGGTACTTGATTATAAAATTACGACCAAAGTAAGTTTTAAGGAAGGCGAAAGCACGTTTTGGAACGTCCTTATATCGCTGGCTCCTTTCATCTTCATTATACTGATATCAATATTCATCATGCGACGCATGACGGGAGGCAGTGGAGGAGGCGTTTTCAGCGTCGGCAAATCAAAGGCTCAACTGTTTGATAAAGATTCGCATACAAAAATCACTTTCAAAGATGTAGCAGGACTTGCCGAAGCCAAGCAGGAAATCGAAGAAATCGTTTCTTTCCTCAAAAATCCGAACAAATATACCGAACTTGGCGGCAAAATCCCCAAAGGCGCACTGCTGGTAGGTCCTCCCGGAACAGGTAAAACGCTATTGGCCAAGGCTGTAGCCGGAGAGGCCAATGTACCTTTCTTTTCCTTGTCAGGCTCGGATTTCGTTGAGATGTTCGTAGGCGTAGGCGCGTCGCGCGTGCGCGATCTCTTCCGTCAGGCAAAGGAAAAAGCGCCGTGCATCGTTTTTATCGATGAAATTGATGCCGTAGGACGCGCCCGCGGCAAAAATGTCAACATGAACAGCAATGATGAACGCGAAAATACGCTGAATCAGTTGCTTACCGAGATGGATGGTTTCGCTTCGAACAGCGGCGTCATCATTTTGGCGGCAACTAACCGCGCCGACGTGCTGGATAAAGCTTTGTTGCGCGCAGGACGGTTCGACCGGCAGATACATGTCGAACTGCCCGATTTGAACGAACGGAAGGAAATTTTCTTCGTGCATTTGCGTCCTATTAAAATCGATTTATCGGTTGATGCAGACTTTCTGGCACGCCAGACACCGGGTTTTTCGGGCGCCGACATCGCGAACGTCTGCAACGAAGCGGCATTGATAGCTGCCCGAAACGGAAAAGACTATGTGCAGAAAGAAGATTTCATGAGTGCTGTAGACCGCATTGTGGGCGGCTTGGAGAAACGTTCGCGAATCACGACGGAGCAGGAGCGGAAGGCCATTGCATACCACGAAGCAGGACATGCGTCGCTCAGTTGGCTGCTCGAACATGCCAATCCGCTGGTGAAAGTGACCATCGTCCCGCGCGGCAAAGCGCTCGGTGCAGCATGGTATTTGCCTGAAGAACGGCAGATTACTATTCGAGGGCAACTGCTCGACGAGATTTGCGCCACGCTTGGCGGTCGTGCAGCCGAAGATTTGTTTCTCGGCGAAATATCGACCGGCGCATCCAACGATCTGGAACGTGTGACCAAACAGGCTTATGCCATGGTCGTCTACTTCGGAATGAGCGAGAAACTGCGAAACCTGAATTACTACGACTCGACCGGACAGGACTGGGGATTTACAAAACCTTACAGCGAAGAGACGGCGAGGATAATCGACGAGGAAGTAAAGAACATTATCAATTTGCAATACGAGCGAGCCAAATCCATCCTTTCGGGAAATGCCGAAAAGCATAATCTGCTGGCCGAAAAACTGCTGGAGGCCGAAGTGATTTATTCGGAAGATATGGAAAATATTTTTGGCAGGCGCAAGTGGATCTCACGTTCGCAAGAGATTTTAGAACAGAAAGGACGCGACAAAACAGAATAAACCAAACGAAAGTTACCTGATAATTATTTGGATACATTGAAAAATATACTCATACGGTCTCTGACCGGAATTATATGCGTGATAGCAATCAGCGGGTCGATATATTTTCACCCGTATGCTTTCCTGCTGCTTTTTGCCCTGATTGTCGGGCTTGGCCTGTGGGAGTTTCATGCTTTTACGGGGCATCGCGCCATGCGGCTGCTCGGCACATTCAGTGGAATATATCTTTTTGCCGCATCGTTTTTTTTTGCCGGCGGATATGTCGACAGATGTATTTTTTTGCCGTACATACTGTTGTTGCAACTTATGCTGGTGCGAGGGCTGTATCTTAGAACGGAAAATCCCGTGAGAGGCTGGATGATTGCGCTGTTTGCGCAACTGTATTGTGCCGGATTCCTTTCGTTGCTTCCTTTCATTGCTTTCGACCCTTCGACATACGAATATTTACCTTTCTACGTACTGCTGATTTTCGCCTTCGTGTGGACGAACGATACCAGCGCCTACCTGATCGGGTCGATATTTGGACGGCACAAAATGTTTCCGCGGATTTCGCCGCAGAAGTCGTGGGAAGGCTTTGCAGGCGGCTTTATCGTGACGCTGTCGGTTTCCCTGCTTCTTGCCGGGCTGTTTCCCGGCTTGTTGACTGCGATGCATCACTGGCCGGCGCTGTCTGTGATTGTGGTCGTTTTTGCCACGTGGGGCGACCTGGTGGAATCGCTGATGAAGCGAAACTTTGAAGTGAAAGATTCCGGCACGCTGCTGCCCGGACATGGCGGCATACTGGACCGCATGGACAGCGTCATTCTGGCAGTTCCGGTCGTCTACATCTATGTTGAGTACTTTATTCGAAATTGAAGGTGAGGACAATCATCCTCGACATAGCCCTTGAAAGAGCCTGCGTATATTTGCGGTCGGCCTCGTGAATGAGGTCGCTCCTGTCTTTATGCAATACATTCGCCAGCCCGAAACAGAATTTGATTTCGGGACAGAACTTGAAATACGGCAGATACATGTCGCATCCCATTCCCACCTCAACGCCGTAGTCCATTCCGTTCAACAATAACGGATTGCTTTTTTTTCGCCCTACGTCGAATGCGGCAAACACTCCGCCGAGCATGTACGGACGGAAGTTGTTCAACCGGAAAGACGAATACTTGATGTCCAGCGGAAAAGAAATATAGTTGGAACGAACGGAAGTCAGGAACTTTTCCTGCGTATTCTGCTCGATAAAAGTAAAATCCCTGTTCCCGAAATGGACGGTCGGCGTAAAACGCAGGTTAATGTACGGATTGATACACAAATCGCCTATTACCCCCACACTCAGACCGGGCGCATATCCCGGTATCTCGGCAAACCATACTTCGCCTTCGGGTGTGACCGCACCGCTGTGAGCGAGTATCAAATCCTGCGTATGAAGTCCGATATGAAACCCCAGGTGGTATCGTTTCATGTCGGCATACGGTTGATTTTTAGGCCGCTGTTTTTGCGCCTGTATACTCGACAAAGCGATGCTGCAGGTACATAATATCAGTATAAACCGTTTCAATCCAGTGTCGTTTATGCGAATATAACGACGGATGAAAACAGATATTGTTAAAAGGCAATGATAAAAAAACGGCGCAGAATTTTTTTCTGAGCGAATAAAAGTATATTTTTGCAGCGATTTTGATTTTAAATATTGAAAAAAATGGCTTACTTAATTAGTGAAGATTGTATTGCTTGTGGTACCTGTATTGATGAATGTCCTGTGGAAGCAATTTCCGAAGGTGATATTTATCATATTGACCCTGAAAAATGTACGGACTGCGGGACATGTGCCGATGCATGTCCGACCGAGGCAATACACCCGGCTTGACAGAGAGCGCGGGTAAACATGTTTTGAAACGCAGGGAATAGTTTTTTTATTCTCTGCGTTTTTTTTGTGCGCCGTGTACCGAGCGGTACGTACAGTGGTGCGGGAGGCCGGAACGGGAAATAATCCCGTTCCCTTTGATTTTTTTTGATTGTTCTGATGGATGGCAGACAGTTTCTCCGCGTCATTGCGAGACCCTATATTTTTCAAATAAACAAGAGGAAAATGACATGTCTGGATTGCTTCACTCCGTTCGTAATGACGGAGCGTATCCGACGTCCTTGCGAGCCGCCAGGCGTGGCAATCCAGGACAGTAACCATATTAACCATTAAAAAATACAAAAACAGTGTTAAGCAGAAATTGTCCGTAACATATTAGCTAATTATGTATTACCTTTGTCGACACAATTACGCTCCCGGTTCCGTATGTCTTGCCGCATAATCGCCGCACTTACAATCCCGGACATGCCGACCCTGGAGCATTTTTTTTGATTATGAGCAAATTAAAAGCAAACCGGACTGTTTCGCGCGGGACATGTTTTAAAATATAAAAAAATATTCGCCTTCTATATCGCTATTTCAAAAAAACATCGTGCCTTTGTTATGTCATCGGAAACGGTGGAAGGCGATTCTACGGATTCGCACATCGCAGGGGGGAGCAATTACTCCCCTACTGCTTTTTATAAAACAACCGAACTCCCCCTTTTTCATAAACCCAGATTTCATCTACAACTTGACCTATACTGCGCACGGTGTAAATGTGTGATGTTATTCTACTGGATTGCCATGTCGCTACGCTACCAATGACATGTTTCGCTATTTGCTTATTATCAGTCCACTGGATTGCTTCGTGCCTCG
>JAIRLL010000395.1 GCA_031259505.1 Tannerella sp. | reverse complement strand
AATCATTCCGCGGAGAGTGATTTTTTCCTTCTGGCATCTCACAATTTTAAACCGTGCGCAGTATAAACTTCCATTTTCTTGACAATTCCAATGCACAATACATGACCGCGTGAAGTATAATCATTCCGAATACGCCTGTTTATGTCGCGCACAGTATTGCCGGAAAAAATGATTCTTTGCGCGCTTTGCGGGCGAGAGTGATTTACAGCCTGTTTCCATACGGCAGTGGCTTTCCCGTAATCACTTGAAACTTATCCCCTGTCAGTTTTTTTTTCAAAGGACAGTTTTTTTATTCGTTTTTTTTTTGATTATTCGAAAAAGGAACACTATTTTTGCCCTCCGTATAGAAATGTTTCCCAAAAAAAACGGAAATGGTCGAACGGACGCCGAAAGCCCAGGGACTCATTTGACCGACAGTCGAACGAGCGCCTAAGATGCAGGGACTCATCCGACCGACGGTCGAACGGACGCCGAAGACGCAGGGACTCATCCGACCGACGGTCGAACGGACGCCGAAAGAATATTTGAATCTGTGGGACGGAACAATAAAAAGTTTATTAATCATAAATTATTAATGATATGAAGATTAGAAGGATTCATTTGGAAAGGTTGCGCAACGAGGCGCATTATCAGTTTATTTTCTCTGTAATAGCGTTAGTGTTAAAGTATCCGCTGATTGCGGAGAAGCTGGGCAGTTTGTTTGATCTTCTGCAACAGTTGTTTAAGAAGGAAGACGAAGTGGTGGATTATATCCGCAAGAGCGATTATTCGGCCAAGATTGCCGATGCCGATCACCGGCTCGACAGCGCCGTGACGGGTTTTGGCGAAACGGTGCGCGGCGCACTGCATCATTTCAATCCGGAAGTGGTCGATGCGGCGCAGAGTCTGAAAAATCTGCTTAAGACATACGGGCATATCCCCACTAAGAGTTATGACGAAGAACTGGCGGCCGTAGCCAATTTGCTGCAGGAACTTGAGGGTGCATACAAGGCGAAAGTCTATCTCATCAGCGGACTGTTCGAATGGATAACGGAAATACGGTCGGCAAGCGAAAGCGTGACGACGCTGCTTGCACTGCGCAACGCCGAGGAAGCCTCCAAGCCGCAGGAGCGTATGGCGAACATCCGTCGCGAAACAGACCCGGTCTACCGCGACATCGTCGTCCGCATCGAAGCGCTGTCGCTTGTCGAAGGCGACGACGCCTACGCGCCCTTTGTGAATGAACTCAATGCGCTGGCGGAACGCTTCAGCCGCCTTCGCGCGCACAAGACGGGGAAAAACGGGGAAGCAAACGAAAATAACGGATAACGTTATCCTGGATGTGAAACAAAACTCAAGTTCTGTTTGCTTGCCGCCCAATTCGTTACAGAACCGTTTTTTCACTCTGTAAATCACTTCAATTCCTAAAAAAAACAATAACGGCGTAATATAACGGGATTCGCTCCCGTTGTATTTACGCTTTTATACTTATAAATAAATAAACGGAATAAATTTTATGACACACTTGTTTTCCCGCGCCGCAAGGCTTAAAATGATTTTTCTTGCAGCGCTTTGTTGCACAGTATCGGTTGGCGTCGCTCAAACGGACAACGGTAAAGACATGATTCACCTGAAAGGACGGGTGCTCATCGACGGGAGCGACGAAGACATCCCGTATGCCACGATTACTGTGCAGGACGACAGTGCACAAGTCATTTCGCGGCAGGTATCGGACGGCAGCGGCCGGTTTTCTTTTCAGGTGAAAAGAAGCAGTTCGTACGAACTGATCGTCTCGGCAGTCGGCTACACTACCGCTACGGAAAAGGTAACCTCCGACGCAGGGGAAACAGCCAGAAACCTTGGCGACATCTTTCTCAAAGAAGGTATCGAACTGAAAGAAGTAAGCGTAACGGCACAGAAGCCGCTGATCAAGAGCGATCCCGACAAACTGGTCTACAGCGTCGAAGCCGATCCGGAATCGAAAACAAATTCACTGCTCGAAATCATCCGCAAAGTGCCGCTGCTCAGCGTGGATTCCGAAGACAACGTGACGCTCAACGGACAAAGCAACTACAAAGTGCTGGTCAACGGAAAAAGCTCGACCCTGATGTCCAACAATTTCAAGGAAGTGATTAAAAGCATGCCCGCCAATTCCATCAAGGACATCGAGGTGATTACCAATCCGTCGTCCAAATACGAAGCCGAAGGCGTGGGCGGCATCATCAACATCATCACCACCAAAGACCGGACAAGCGGCTACACCGGCAGCATCGGCGCAAATGCCACATCGCGCGGCGGATATGGCGTAAATTCCTACCTGGCAGCCAATATCGACAAATTCAGTTTTTCGGCCAACATTTTCCTCAACCAGTACAAGTCGCCTGCCTCCGAAAATTTCTCGAACCGCGTCAACCTGATGAGCGATACGTATCATTATACGGACACAAAAGGAGAATCCCGCAACCGGGGCAGCGGAAACAGTTTCAATTTTGAGGTCGGATACGAAATTGACTCTCTCAACCTGATAAGCGCTTCGGGATGGGGATCTTTGGGCAGCAACAATTTCAACAGTCTCTCGTCGACCCGCGAACGCGACATACAGGACAATCCCGTACGCAGGTATGTCAACCGGATGGAAGGTGATAACAGCTACGGATTTATCTCCGGAAATGTGGACTATCAGCGCAGTTTTGCGAAAAAAGACAAGACGTTTACGGCTTCATACAAACTGGACTACAGTCCCGAAAACTCTAAAAACAGCGCGGATGTCGACGGCGAACTGAATTACATCACCTACCGCCAAATATCGGACAATCGTTCTTCGGGGCAGACGCACACGCTCCAATTAGATTATTTTGATCCGGTCTCGGAAAATCACCAGTTCGAAACGGGCGTGAAAGGCATCTACAGGCGTAATTTCAGCGAAACGGACATCTCCGTTTTCGACACGCTGAGCAATAGCTGGCAGGAAGACCTGAGCCGCCTCAACGACCTCGACTACGACCAGTATATCGTGGGCATCTACGCAGGCTATCTCTTCAAATACAACAAGATAAGCACAAAAGCAGGCGCCCGCGCAGAATATACGTGGAACGACGGCGTTTTCAAGTCGAAAGAGAACACGACGTTCAGGAACACACTGCTGAACTTCATTCCGTATATCAATTTCACCTACGCCCTGCAACCGGCTCAAACGATCAAACTGTCGTATACCCAACGGCTCTACCGTCCGGGAATCTGGGCGCTGAATCCGTATGTGAACGACATCGATCCGCTCAATATCAGCTACGGCAATCCTGAACTGGATGCGGAAGTGTCGCACTCGTTTTCAGTTTCCTACGGACAGTTTTCGCCCAGGTTCAATCTGAACATCGACCTGAACAGTTCCATCACGAACAATTCGATCGAGCAATATTCGCTTATCAACGAGAACGGAGTACGCCATT
>JAIRLL010000048.1 GCA_031259505.1 Tannerella sp. | reverse complement strand
GTCCGCGCTGCAACGGACTGGGACAAATCGACCTGCCGGACATGAACAAAATCGTACCCGACCCCTCGATAAGCATCTACGACGGAGGCATCGTCGCACTCGGAAAATATAAAAACTCGATTATCTTCTGGCAGATAGAATCAATATGCAAGAAATACGGCGTGACCGTCCGAACGCCCGTCGGAGACATCCCCGAAGAAGCCATCAAGGAAATCATGAACGGCACGGACGAAGGCCTCGCCATCAAAAACGAATCGCCGGAACATTCAAACAGCTTCTTCGCCTACGGAGGCGTGGTCAGATACATCCTGATGCAGCAGGAAAACGACTCGTCGGTTTCGGCGCAGAAATGGGCCGGACAGTTTATCAGCATGAGCGTATGCCCCGAATGTAACGGGCAACGCCTCAACAGGGAAGCCCTGCACTACCGCATCGACGGGAAAAATATCGCCGAAATAGCCGCAATGGACATCGTCGAACTCGGAAAATGGGTCGACGGACTCGAAACGAAACTGTCTTCCCGACAGCGGCAAATCGCGACGGAGATACTGAAGGAAATCCGTTCGCGCCTGCATTTCCTGCTTGATGTCGGGCTGGACTACCTTGCGCTCAACCGCGCCTCGGCGACGCTGTCGGGCGGCGAAAGCCAGCGCATCCGTCTGGCCACCCAGATCGGCAGCCGGCTGGTGAACGTCCTTTATATCCTCGACGAACCGAGCATCGGGCTGCACCAGCGCGACAATATGCGCCTGATACGCTCGCTCAAGACTTTGCGCGACATGGGCAATTCGGTCATCGTCGTCGAACACGACAGAGAAATGATGCTCGGCGCCGATTATGTGGTCGACATGGGGCCAAAGGCCGGACAGCTTGGCGGCGAAATCGTCTTTGCCGGTACGCCCGCCGAGATGCTCGCCGCAGATACGCTTACCTCTTCGTATCTGAACGGAAAAACAGCCATCGCCATGCCTGCCCGCCGACGCGGAGGAAACGGCAAATGGCTGACGCTAAAAGGAGCCACCGGCAACAACCTGAAAAACGTGGACATCTCTTTCCCGCTCGGAACGATGATTTGCGTCACGGGCGTATCGGGCAGCGGCAAATCGTCGCTGATAAACGGCACGCTCCTGTCCGCCCTGAGCCGCCATTTCTACCGTACGCTCGATGCGCCGCTGCCCTGCCGCAGTATCGACGGCATCGAACACATCGACAGAACCGTCTGCGTCGACCAGTCGCCCATCGGACGCTCGCCGCGCAGCAATCCCGCCACCTATATCGGCGTGTTTGCCGACATACGCAACCTCTTCGTAAACCTTCCGGAATCGAAAATCAGAGGCTACAAGCCGGGAAGATTCTCGTTCAACGTATCGGGCGGACGGTGTGAAACGTGTGGCGGCAACGGATACAGAACCATCGAAATGAGCTTCCTGCCCGACGTGCTCGTCCCCTGCGAAGACTGCCATGGCAAACGCTACAACCGCGAAACACTCGAAGTGCGCTTCAAGGGAAAATCCATCGCCGACGTGCTGGACATGACCGTCAGCATGGCGGTGGAATTTTTCGAAAACATTCCTTCCATCTTCAGCAGGATAAAAGCGCTGCAGAACGTGGGACTGGGATACATCAAACTGGGACAGCCGGCGACAACGCTGTCCGGCGGCGAAAGCCAGCGCGTGAAACTGACTGCCGAACTGGCAAAACGCGACACGGGACGGACGCTCTACGTGCTCGACGAACCTACGACAGGGCTGCATTTCGAAGATATACGCGTGCTGCTCGACGTGCTCGACAGGCTGGTCGACAAGGGTAACACCGTCATCGTGATCGAGCACAACCTGGACGTTATCAAATGTGCCGACTACATCGTCGACATGGGTCCCGACGGTGGACGCCACGGCGGCGAAATCGTCTTCGCCGGAACCCCGGAAGAAATGACGTCCGCCGGGCGCGCAAGCGTCACCGCGCCCTATGTCGTGGCAGAACTGAGAATGCAGAAAAACAGAAACAGGGAGACTGTGGCACATGACCGGAAAAAAAAATAACGCGACATTCGATCTTCGAAACACGCATTCCGCCCCGGAAAACGATATGAGCGCAATCATTTCATATCTCATCCGCTTCATGCTTGGCGAACACATCCCGCCGGAAACATCCCGTCTGATCGCCTACACTTCCGACGCGGCAGGCGTCCGTTCCAGCAGGATAGCGATTATTCCCTCCGGATTTTTCGATGCGGACGCATATCTCGCGGCCGCGTCCATGCCCGTTCTGCCGCTGCGCCGGATAGACGGCGTCCCCATACTTTTCGGCAGGCCGCAAATCGAACGGCGCGGCGATACGCTCGTCGTCTACGCCGACATTGTCGCTGGCGCCTATTTCCTGTTGAGCCGCTACGAGGAAATCGTGCGCCGCGACGTGCGCGACGTCCACGGACGTTTCCCCGGACGCGAGTCGCTGCCCTTCCGTGCCGGATTCATCTGCCGCCCCGTCGTGGACGAATACGGCCGCCTGCTCAGAAAATGGCTCGTGCAAAGCGGCGTACAGGCGCCCGAACCGCCGCAGGCCATCCGCCATGTCTGCCTGACGCACGACGTGGACGAGCCTTACGCCTGCCGTTCGTGGCGCAACGTGGCACGGGGACTGAAAGAAGGCAAAAACATCGCCGCTCTGCTGCGCGCCAGGTTTGGCAAACCCGAAAACGACCTTTATTACACCTTTCCCTGGATGCTCGAAAACGACGCTTCACTCCGCCGCGCGCTTGGCGACGAGCGGTGCAGCATCCATTTCTTCCTGAAAGCGAAAGGCCGCGCGCTTCAGGACAGGCCGCGCTATGACCTGCGCAGCAAAGACATCGGCCGGCTCTGCCGTCTGTTCGACCTCTGCGGCGGACAGATCGGCCTGCACGCCAGCTACGCGGCCGGACGGAATCCTTCGCTCATTGCCGAAGAAAAAGC
>JAIRLL010000040.1 GCA_031259505.1 Tannerella sp. | reverse complement strand
CAACTGAAAATAATTGCTGTAATTTGAACGGGGAACGCTTTACTTGATGAATAAAAATTTGCTGACGGTCCCGATTCTCATGCATTGTGGGATCTGGCAGTATTTATTTTATTTCCCGTTTCCTGAAATCCGCACTGTATTTTATCTTTTACAAGCCGAATACAGCATACAGATACCGAATGTCAGTTTCTATATTGCACATTGCAAAAGCCGTTTTTTTTTCAGGATTGCCTTCATCTGCCTGCATTGCGGGAAAGCTGCAATCGAACGGTTCAGATAGCGATATGCCGGTATATTCCCCGAAACAATCCGTCCGATAAGCAGGATAACAATCCGTGAATAGAGCCGGTATGCCTGTTTCATCGGAAAATAATCCATGCCGAACGACAGGGTATGATTCAACGCGTCATACTGTCCGGCGATTGCGTCGAACATTTTTTCTATCTGCACGCCTTTGGGAACACCGCTGTCCCTGTAAGGGAATATTTTTTCGGATTGATACGTCATCGAATGAAAACTTATATCCCGTCCAGGTCTTCGGGACGTATGTTTGTTGCGACAATCACTCCCCTGTCGTCGATCAGGAAATTCCCGAATCCCCGTTTCAGATTGTACTGTTTGTACAGCGGCGATTTAGCACCCAGTCCGTCGAACAGATGGCGGGCGTTTTCCAGTTTGTCCGTTTTCAGCGTCCCGGCATATACGGAAAACCGTTCGTCCATCGACGCCGAATACATCCTGATGCGGGTCGAATCCATTTTGCTCACTTTTGCATGCAATTGTATATTATGTACGCGCGATACGGCATTATATGCAGCCCAGAAACTCAACAGCGTATATTGTTTTGACGGATTGGAAAATTGAATCACATGGCAACTGTCAGGCATTTTTATTTCCGGCGCAAAGTCCCCAACACGACAACCCTTTGTTAATCCGACTTTTTCCGTCCCTGCAGAAAAAAACAATCCAACTACTGCCAATACGGAAAAAATATACGTTTTCGCTCTCATAAAAAGTCATTTTATTTGCAATTTATTGGGCACAAATATACGACATACCTTCCACCTGCCGAACGAGAGTACATTATTTTCCATAAAAACAATAGGAAATAATATCTCCAATATTCTGTATATCAACAAATAAATGGAAAGATTAATTATATATTTAGCATCTATGTTAGACATAATTAGCAAATTTATTTTCGCTAAAAACACGCATAGTTTCCGCAAAAACCTTATCTTTGTCCGTCTTCGCCGTACAGCGGGAAGAAATAAAACAAATTTATTCATCAATAAAAGAAACAAAAATGACATTGTATATTGTAATCGGATTAATAGTTATCATCTTGCTGTTTGTAGCAGCAACATACAACAAGTTAGTGCGTTACCGCAACAACCGCGAGAATGCGTTTGCAGACATCGACGTGCAGTTGAAGCAGCGTCACGACCTGATTCCTCAACTGGTGGAAGCCGTCAAGGGCTACACTAAACACGAGAGCGAGACGCTGCTCAAAATCACCGAAGCGCGTACGGCAGCCATGTCCGCGCATGACATCAACGGCAAGATTGACGCCGAAAACCGGCTCTCGGCGGCGCTCAGCGGGCTGAAAGTGTCGGTCGAAGCCTATCCCGACCTGAAAGCAAACCAAAACTTCATGCAACTGCAGGAAGAAATGGCAGACATTGAAAACAAACTGGCGGCCTCGCGCCGATACTTCAATTCTGCGACAAAGGAATACAACAATGCCGTCGAAACGTTCCCCGCAAACCTGATTGCCGGCGCGTTCGGCTTCAGACGCGAAGCATTGTTCGACGTCGGCGCCGTACAGCGCGTCCTGCTCAATGAACCTCCCAAAGTAAGTTTCTGACGCAGTGAAATACGTCGGCATTCAAACCCAGAAGCACAGGAACAACATCCGGTCGATGCTGATGCTGTGCTTTTTTCCGTGCATCATCCTTGCGCTCGCGTGGGTGTTTTTCTTTGTCTTCGACAGTTGGGAGGCTGGCGAAGCATACGCGTCGGCAGACTTCGAGACGACGTCCGTTTCGCGAGCCACGGAAGCGTTCGTCCGCTCCGCTCCCTGGATACTCGGAATATGTCTGGTATGGTTTCTGATTGCATACTGCGCCAACACGGCCATCATCAATGCCGCTACGGGTTCGCGACCGCTCGAACGGCGCGAAAACAAACGTGTCTACAACCTGGTCGAGAATCTCTGCATCGCAAGCCATATGGACATGCCGAAAATCCACATCGTCGAAGACAATTCGCTGAATGCCTTTGCCAGCGGCATCAACAGGCGCAACTTCACCGTCACACTCTCGCGCGGCATCATCAATCGTCTGAACGACGCCGAACTGGAAGCGGTCATCGCCCACGAACTTACGCACATTCGCAACCACGACGTGAAAACGCTGATCGTATCCATCGTCTTCGTCGGCATCTTTTCGTTCCTGACACAAATACTCCTGCGCGTCCTGTTTAGCGGCAGAATCCGCACAAGAAACAACGGCAAAAATTCGGGCGGGATAATCGTTGTCATGCTGCTCATCCTTTTGCTGGCAGCAATCGGCTATTTCATTACTCTGCTGATGCGTTTCGCCATCTCGCGCAACCGCGAATACATAGCGGACGCAGGCAGCGCCGAGATGACAAAGAATCCGCTGGCGCTGGCTTCCGCACTGCATAAAATATCCGAAGACCCCTGCATAGAAGCCGTGACGCAAAACGACGTGGCACAACTGTTCATCGACAATCCAATGAAAAAGTCGGCCATCAGCAGCCTGTTCGCCACGCATCCGCCCATCGAAAAACGAATACGCCTGCTGGAACAGTTTTAATACAAAACAGAACAATATGAATACGCCCGTACTGAACGAACATAACAAAACGGAATATCCGCCGATGCACACCGCCGAACATATCCTCAACCAAACGATGATACGCATGTTCGGCTGTCCGCGTTCAAAAAACGCACATATCGAGCGAAAAAAATCGAAATGCGACTACCTGCTTCCCGAAGCGCCAACCGACGCGCAATTGGCCGAAGTAGAACGCACGGTAAACGAAGTTATCGCACGGCGTCTGCCTGTCGCCTGCGAATTCATGAGCCGCGAAGAAGCAGCCAGATTCGTAGACCTCGGCAAATTGCCCGAACATGTATCCGACACGCTGCGCATCGTACGCGTCGGCGACTACGACGCCTGCGCATGTATCGGTTCGCACGTGGCAAACACCTCCGAAATAGGACGCTTCAAACTCCTCCACTGCGATTACGCCGATGGCCGCCTGCGTGTAAGATTCAAACTGGAAGAAATATAGATTCAAGATTTCGAATACGCATGTTTATTCCGGTGCAGTATAAATAAAATGGCACAAAGTTTGTACGAAACAAAAAAGTATTATATTTTTGCAGACGAAGAAGTAGAAATAATGGAAATGACGGAAAGCAAATATTCAAAAAGATGGTTTAGTGTATTATATCGCAGTTGCGATGAGGCGATGCAGTTAGGAAACCGTAATATTCAGTCCGGGCACCTGCTGCCGGCGCTTCTGAAAGACGGCAAAAACCAGCCCGCGCGACTGCTTAACGGGAAAGAATTACAGCACAATCGGTTATACGACGAAGTGACAAAGATAACAGGTCAGTTTAGAGATGAAACAGAGATCATTCGCGACGGATTTACGGACGACGATGAAGACGATAACGAATCCTTCACCTCTCCGCGTAAAGAATCGTCGTCGAACGTAGGCGCTTCGCAGGTAAAACCCACAAACGACACGCCCGTACTGGACAATTTCGGGACGGACATGACGAAGGCTGCCGCCGAAGGCAAGCTGGACCCTATTGTCGGACGCGAAAAAGAAATTCAGCGTCTGGCGCAAATCCTCAGTCGCCGCAAAAAAAACAATCCCGTCCTGATAGGAGAACCCGGCGTCGGAAAATCGGCCATCGTCGAAGGGCTGGCGTTGCGCATCGTACAGCGCAAAATATCGCGGGCGCTGTTCGACAAGCGCGTGATTAACCTGGATATGGCTTCGCTTGTGGCAGGAACGAAATATCGCGGACAATTCGAAGAACGCATCAAGGCCGTACTGAACGAACTGTCTAAAAACCCGAATATTATCCTGTTCATTGACGAAATACATACGATGGTCGGCGCAGGCTCGGCTTCCGGCTCGATGGACGCTGCCAACATGCTCAAACCGGCGCTGGCGAGGGGCGAACTGCAATGTATCGGCGCCACGACGCTCGACGAATACCGCAAGAGCATCGAAAAAGACGGCGCGCTGGAACGCCGTTTCCAGAAAGTGATTGTCGACCCCGCCACAGCCGAAGAGACGCTGCAGATACTCAAAAATATCAAGGAACGTTACGAAGATCATCACCACATGATTTATACCGACGAAGCGCTCGAAACATGTGTCAAATTGACAGACCGTTATATCAACGACCGCAATTTCCCGGACAAGGCCATCGACGCACTGGACGAGGCCGGTTCGCGCGTACATATCTCGCATATCGTTGTGCCCCACAGTATCGAAGAACTGGAAGCAAAAATAGAACAAACAAGAAACGAAAAACTTGCGGCCGTGAAATCGCAGAATTTCGAACTTGCAGCCCGCTACAGAGACAAAGAAAGAGAATACCTCTCCGAACTGGAAAAAGCCAAGCAGGAATGGGAGAACAACATCTCGGAATACCGCGAAACAGTAGATTCCGAACAGGTGGCCGAAGTGGTAGCCATGATGTCGGGCGTGCCCGTGCAGCGCATTGCCAAATCGGAAAACATCCGTCTGCGCGAAATGAATATAGCGCTGAAAGGCAAAGTAATCGGCCAGGACGAAGCGGTCGACAAAATCGTAAAAGCCATCCAGCGCAACCGGGTAGGATTGAAAGACCCGCGCAAACCCATCGGCTCATTCATGTTCCTTGGCCCTACAGGCGTGGGAAAAACGTTGCTGGCAAAGAAAATAGCCGAATATCTGTTCGATTCCGAAGATGCGCTGATACGTATCGACATGAGTGAATATCTGGAAAAATTCGCCGTGTCGCGACTGATAGGCGCGCCTCCCGGATATATCGGCTACGAAGAAGGTGGCCAACTGACCGAAAAAGTACGCCGCAAACCGTATTCCGTCGTCCTGCTCGACGAAATTGACAAAGCGCATCCCGACGTTTTCAATCTGCTGCTGCACGTGCTGGACGAAGGACGCCTGACCGACAGTCTCGGGCGCAGAATCGACTTCAGAAACACCATCGTGATCATGACGTCCAACATCGGTACGCGCCAGTTGAAGGATTTCGGACGCGGCGTGGGTTTCCATCTGGAATCGGGCGACGCCGAATCAGATAAAAAATATTCGCGCGACGTCATTCGCAAAGCCCTCGAACGCAAGTTCGCACCGGAGTTCCTGAACCGCGTGGACGACGTCATCATGTTCGACTCCTTAAACAGGGAGGCTATTCATCAAATCATTGATATCGAACTCAGCCAGCTCTGCAAACGCATCGAAGGACTGGGTTACGGCATCCGCATCACGGACGAGGCGAAAGAATATATTGCTTCGCAGGGATACGACGTGCAGTTCGGCGCCCGCCCGCTGAAACGTGCCATCCAAAAATATATTGAAGACGAAATGGCAGAAATTATGCTCGGCGACGCCCTCGAAGAAGGAGATCTTCTCATCATCGGTTATGACAGGGAAAACAGCAAGATGATACACGAGGTGAAAAAAAAGGATAAAAACGACTTTTCATAAAACAAAGACAAAATGTCAGACAATACTGTCTGGCATTTTTTTTGTTTGCCACAATACGTGAAATTAAATTTAATCATTAAAAGAACAAAAATATGACAGCAAAAGGTAATATCGGGGTGACAAGCGAAAATATTTTCCCCGTCATCAAAAAATTTCTGTACAGCGATCACGAGATTTTTCTCCGCGAAATCGTGTCGAATGCCATCGACGCTACCCGGAAATTGGAAACACTCTCGTCCGTAGGTGAATACAAAGGCGAACCGGGCGATTTGACCATCCGCATCAAGACGGACGGCGACAAGTTGATTATCTCCGACCGCGGCATTGGAATGACCGCCGAAGAAATCGACAAATACATCAATCAGATTGCTTTCTCAAGCGCCGAAGAATTTCTCGAAAAATACAAAAACGATACCGCCGCCATCATCGGCCATTTCGGACTGGGTTTCTATTCGGCGTTCATGGTATCCAAAAAGGTGGAAATCATTACAAAATCGTACAAAGAAGGCGCCGTGGCAATAAAGTGGAGTTGCGAAGGCTCGCCGGCATACGAACTGTCCGAGACCGACAGGGAAGACCGCGGGACGGACATCATCCTGACCATCGACGATGAAAACAGGGAATTTCTTGAAAAAACCAAAATTACTTCCCTGCTGTCGAAATATTGCCGCTTCCTGCCCGTTCCCATCGCCTTCGGGAAAAAACAGGAATGGAAAGACGGAAAATATGTGGATACGGACGAAGACAATATCGTCAACGAAACGCAACCTGCATGGGTGCGCAAGCCGACCGATCTGAAAGAAGAAGACTACAAGACGTTTTACAGTGATTTATACCCGATGGCGGACGAACCGCTGTTCTGGATTCACCTGAATGTGGATTATCCGTTCAACCTGACGGGGATACTCTACTTTCCGGCCATCAAAAACAATATCGACTTGCATCGCCACAAGATACAACTGTACTGCAACCAAGTCTTCGTGACGGACTCGGTGGAAGACATCGTGCCTGAATTTCTGACGCTGTTGCATGGCGTGCTTGATTCGCCCGACATCCCGCTCAACGTTTCGCGTTCGTACCTGCAAAGCGACCAGAATGTAAAGAAAATATCGACCCACATCACAAAAAAAGTGGCCGACCGCCTGGAAGAAATTTTCAAAACCGACCGTCCGCAATTCGAATCGAAGTGGGACAGTCTGAAACTTTTTATCCAGTACGGAATGTTGAGCGATGAAAAATTCTATGAGCGGGCATCGAAGTTCTTTCTTCTCAAAGACGTGGATAACAAGTATTTCACACTCGAAGAATATAAAAAACTCATCAAGGAAAGTCAGACCGACAAGGAAGATACCACCATATATCTCTACACAACAAGCGTAAACGACCAGTACAGCTACATTCAGGCTGCCCGAGATAAGGGTTACAGCGTGCTGGTAATGAACGGACAACTGGATGTGCACGCCATCAGCCAGTTAGAGCAGAAACTGGAAAAGACGCGCTTTGTGCGGGTCGACGGCGACACGATTGACAACCTGATACGGAAAACGGATGCAAACGCAGTCCAACTGAATGAAGACCAAAAGCTTGCCTTGCGCGAAATATTCAACAGCCGGCTGCCGGCTGTCGAAAAAACCGAGTTCAGTGTTGCACTCGAATCGCTGGGTGAGAAAGCCAGTCCCGTCGTGCTGACGCAAAGCGAATTCATGCGACGGATGCGCGAAATGTCGGCAATGCAGTCGGGTATGTCTTTCTACGGAGAAATGCCTGACAGCTATAATCTTGTGCTGAACGTCGACCACCGGTTAGTGAAAAATACGCTCGAAGACAGCGAAAAGAAATGCAGCGAAAAACTGAATCCTATCCTTGCGGACATCAAAGGCTGGGAGGCCCGGCAGGCAGACCTTCGCGAGCAGCAAAACAAGAAAAAAGCCGAAGAAATCACGGAAGCCGAAAAAGAAGACATGACCAATACGAACAGGAAACTCGACGAACTGCGCGAACAACGCAATGCCGTCTGGACTGAATATGCCGAAAAAAACAGCATCGTCAGCCAACTCATTGACTTGGCGTTGCTAAGCAATGGTTTGCTTAAGGGTGAAGCATTGAGTCGCTTTATCAGCCGAAGTGTGAAACTGATAAAATAAGCATATTTTATTCGCTCAAACCGGGAGATTCCTTATATTTGCACCATGAATGCAATTAGAGGATGAAACGGCGAAAAGGAGTTTTGATTTTATTGATTACCTGCTGTATCTCAGCGGCTTTTGCGCAGAAAACAGGATTGGTATTGAGTGGAGGCGGCGCCAGAGGCGCCGCCCACATCGGCGTGATTAAGGCATTGGAAGAAAATAACATTCCAATCGACTACATTGCAGGGACTTCTATTGGAGCTATCGTGGGCAGTCTGTATGCAATGGGATACACGCCCGACGAAATGCTGACGCTTTTCCTGTCCGAAGATTTTCAATACTGGCAGTCGGGGACAATACAGGACAATTACGTCTATTATTTCAAAAAACCTGCACCTACGCCCGAGTTCATGCGCTTTTCCATCGACCTGACCGACTCGCTACAAGTCAAGACGAACATCCTGCCCAACAGCTTTATCGACCCTGTTCAAATGAATCTGGCGTTCATGGAGATATATGCACAGGCTTCCGCCAAGTCGGTGTGGGATTTCGACAACCTGTTCGTGCCCTTTCGTTGCGTCAGTTCCGATATATACAACAAAAAAGCCGTAATCTGGCGGAATGGCAACTTGAGCGATGCCGTTCGTTCATCGATGACTTTACCGTTCTTCTTCACCCCGATATGGAAAGATGGGGTGCCGCTGTTCGACGGTGGCATCTACGACAATTTCCCTGTCGACGTGATGAAAACCGAATTTCATCCCGATTTCATTTTTGGCTCGGCCGTCTCGGGAAAAGAAAAAGAACCATCTGTGAACCTGATGAAGCAAATGGAAGCGATGGTAATGCAGAAGACTGATTATGAGGTTGCAGAAGACGACGGACTGATGATAATGTTTGACTTGCCCAACATTTCGGTATTTGATTTCCACCGATCCGAAGAATTGATGAGAACAGGCTACAATGGCACGCTCGCCATGATAGATGCCATCAAAAAACGGGTGACTCGCGAAATGCCTCCGGCTCAACTCAACGAGCGGCGAAAAAGATACAGAGAGAGCCTTCCGCCCCTTAAATTCAAGAATATATACATATCGGGCGTCAACGATGCACAACGGAAATACATCGAAGACCAGTTACACCGGGACATTGACAGCGAGTTTACGATTGACGAGTTCAGACAGGTTTATTTCAAGATACTGGCCGACTCAAAAATCAAGGAAATCATTCCCAATGCAGTCTACAACCGCAGAAACAAAACGATGGATCTTTATCTCGACGTCAAAATCAGCAACGAGGCCAGAGTGAGCATCGGCGGAAATATCTCGTCGCATCAGGCGAATCAACTGTTTTTTGGAGTTGATTATCAGGCATTGAATCAGCATGCATCCGACCTGAGCGCCCGCTTCCAGATGGGAAATGCCTTTAGCGGCGCATTGTTCGACGGACGTATCTACCTGCAAACGCAAATCCCTTCGTATCTGAATCTTGCAGCAGGCTATTCGTACCGCAAATTTTCGGAAAATCAGTCGCTCTTCTACGAAGATGTGCTGCCTGCGTTCATCAAGCAACGGGAACGACATATCAGCCTGAAACTCGGATTGCCGTTTATGATTCATTCCAAAATAGAAGCGGGAGTGGCGTATGGACGGCTGAACGACGATTATTACCAGACCGGCAATATCTCTTTCGTCGATGCCAAATTTGATAAAAGCTGGTATGATCTGTTTCAAATCTTTGTGCGATTCGAACGCAATTCGCTAAACGACAGGCAATATCCGACAAACGGGCAACAACAGATTCTGGTTGCCCGATTTGTGACGGGTAACGAATCATACCTCCCCTACACACAGACCCTGACACAGAAAGACGATCACAGTTGGCTGCAACTCAAAGGACGATGGATAAACTATTCGGAATACGGCGACAGATTCAAACTGGGATTGATGTCCGAAGCCGTCGTTTCCGGAAAAAACCTGATGAGCAACTACACGGCATCTATTCTGCAGGCGCCGGCATTCTCCCCTACCCCACACAGCAAAGTAGTTTTCAGGGAAGCTTTCCGTTCGAACGAATACATTGCCGCGGGAGTGATACCGATCTACGCCTTCAACAAAATGTTCCATCTGCGTACCGAGTTGTATGGCTTCATGCCCATACACCGGATAAGAAAAGAGATTGTAAATACGGAGACGTATGCGGACAAACCCTATTTGGAAAAGAGTTTCCATTCGTTCGAATACATGGGCGAAATATCGTTCGTATTTCAACTGCCGTTTATTTCCGTCAGTTTGTTTGCCAATGGATACAGTCATCCAAAGAACGATTTTAATATCGGATTAAATATTGGTTATCTGCTGTTTAATTCCGGATTCCTCGAATGATTCGATTGGGATAAGCGAAAAAAAAACAGAAAATGTTGCCACATGAAAAAAAAACCGTATCTTTGCACCCGTTAAAACGAAAAGGTACCATAGCTCAGTTGGTAGAGCAACGGACTGAAAATCCGTGTGTCCCCGGTTCGATTCCTGGTGGTACCACGCAAACTCCCGAAAGTCGCTGATTTTCGGGAGTTTTTTTATTCTCTAATGTGAGAAGAATGGCTCTATGGGACAAAAAATAAATAATGTATAACAAGTATGCTAAAGTATGAGGTCATCAAATCAGGTAAAAAAGGGTGCAGTAAAAAGCATCCCGTTAGGGATGCTTCGCTCCTGACTTCGTCGCTTTTTTGAAATTCGAGGATGTTTATTTTATAAACCTCTATTAATCATTTGGTAACATTTTGCTGGGACACCCAAATAGGTGTCCC
>JAIRLL010000035.1 GCA_031259505.1 Tannerella sp. | reverse complement strand
ACGATGGATGCCTGGAAACGGGCGTCGCGGTTTTTGTACATCAGGTCGCTGACGGAGAAGTCACCGTTTACCGTACCCGAATAGATCACTTCGCCCACTTCGCCTTCTGTCGTCCATTCCGGAACCGCGTCGGAGATCGTTACGTTGTTTTTGAACTGCGAGGATTCGTCCCAGCGGACAGCCTCTCCCGTCGCCTCGTCGATCACTTCGTATTCGTCGATCAGGTTTTGGGTCGGCGCCCACCACAGCCAGCCGAAAAACGGGGCGCCGCCGTTGGTCTTGAAGTTCGGGCCGCTACCGGAGGCGCTCATACGATCGGTAGCCGTAAGCGGCACCACATTCATCAGCGGCGCAATGCCTTCTGCCGTCGTATTCGCCTTGTCGCGGTAAACGCAAAAGATCAGTTCGCTCGAATACCGGTCATCTTCGATGAAGATATTGCCGTAGTCGGAAGCCAGCGCGCTGTTTTTGATATTGTCTGCCGCCGAAATCGCCAGTCGCAGCCATTCTTTCTTTTTCGCCTGGTCCGGCTCGTAGGCGGCGCCCTGCAGGGCGACTTCCGAAAGGAAGGCGTAACCCGCATTGCGGGAGATGTCGCCGCTGGCAGCCGTTTCCGGCAAGTCGGGGATGGCTTCCTGGAGGTCTTTGATCAGGTACGTATAGCTTTCGGTCGTCGACTGCGTAGTAGGCAGCGCCAAGCCGTTGGCGGTGGTATCGGCCGGCGACAGCACGCGGTCTACCCATACGAAGCGTCCCATCGTACGCGCCTGCCGGTAATACAGCGCCGCGCGCAGGAATTTGCCCTTGGCGATTAATTCCTTTGCATCGCTTTCGAGAAGTCCCTGTCCGCTGTATTCCGCCGCTTTCTCGATGATCAGGTTGCAGCGGCGGATGTTCCCGAAGTCGCCGAAACCGCCATCCGTGCTGAAACGGTCCATTTCGTCGCGCACGAACCCGCCCGTTCCGTTGTTGTGGACGGTATTGTTGGTGCGTTCTTCCCACGACGTCTGGTTGCCGTTGATGTATCCGTTCATCACGTTGCTGATAGTGCCGTTTACAAAGGCGTCGGCCGTATTTCTTGATCCCCAGACGGTCGCTTCGTCATAACTCTCGAACGGCTGCGTGTCCATCACGCTACACGAAGAAACCGTCCACAGTACGGCCGGCACAGCCAGCCATAACGTTCTTATTGCTTTATTTATTTTCATATCTTTCCTGTTTTAAAATCCAACATTTAAACTTACCGAATAAGTCCGCTCCATCGGATAGGCGTAGTTGCCCGTACTGCCGTTTTCGGGGTCCAACCCAAACTTGGTGATGGGCGAAAGCGTAAACAGGTTCTGTCCGCTCAATACGACATCCAATTGATGGATCCATTTGACGTTACGCAACAGTTTTTTCCCGAAATCGTATCCTATCTGGAACGATTTCAGGCGGAGATAGCGCGCATTGACCATCCAAAAATCCGACGTCTGGTAATTGTTCATACCGTAATCGGTTCCGGGATTCATCAGTGGTCTCGGATAGCTGGCATCGCGACGGTCCGGCGTCCAGTAATCATCTTGAAAGCGATACAGTATGGAACTCTTCAACTGTATGGAACTTCCGGTGAATGCAGGGTCAAGATACAGGTCTCTGGATGTGGCGCCCTGGAAAAGGATATTGGTAAAAAAGCCCCTGTAGTTCAGAGAAGCGAAGATGCCGTAGTTGCCACGCGGAAAACTGTTTTTCCCGATGCGCCGCTGGTCGCTGTCGTTGATGAATCCGTCTCCGTTCGTATCCTCATACTTGACGTCGCCGGCCACTAAATTGGTGGACGCATCGCGTCGGGGCGAATTGATGACGTCGTCCGAATCCTGGTAATATCCGAGGTTGTGCAGTCCCAGTCCCCAAAATCCCGTCTGTTGCACCTGACGACGGTAAGGGTTCTTCTGGTCGGTCTCGCTTTCGTTGTACGCCACGGCGATCAGCTGGTCGAAGTACGTGAAGTTGCCGCCCACTTCATATTCCAGATCACCGGCTTTGTCCTTCCAGGAGAGGTTGAACTCATAGCCTGCCCGGCGGTGTTCGCCGTCGGACTTGACCTGCGGCAGCGACTGTCCCAGCGGGTCAGTGTAATATACGCCCGAAGGAGAGGCCAGATAGCCTTTCGTCTGCATGTAGAAATATTCAACCGTACCGCCCAGCCGCTCGTTCAGCGTGCTGAAATCGAACGCCAGATTGAACGTATTGCGCGAATACCAGGTGATGGCGTCGCTCACGAGGCCGCCTTCAGAGAAGGTCGGGACAATCTTCCCGTTGACCACGTAGCCGCGTTCGGTCAGGCCGTAGGAAGTCAGGTAACTGAACCGCCCGACGCCCGAATCCAATCCGATCTGGCCGTATCCCGTCCGGAATTTGAGGAAGTTCAGGATGTTCCGGTCTTTCAGCGGTTGGAAAAAGGCTTCTTCCGAGACCGCGTAGGCGACCGTACCGGCGAAGAACGTGCCCCAGCGCTTGCCTTCGGGGAAGAGGTCGCTGCCGTCGTGGCGAAGCGAGCCGTTGATGTAGTATTTCTCTTTATAATTGTAATCGAACTGTCCGACAAAGCCGGCGCGTCCTGCCTCCCCTTCGCTCCCGCTGTTTTCCATCGTACCCGACGGGCCGGCGCTCAATTGGTCAATCATAAAGACATACTCTTTGCGGAGCGCCTGGATAGCCTGGTTGAAACTGTAGTTCGATTCGAATCCGAATGTAGCCGAAACGTTGTGCGTTTCATCCAGAAACGAGCGCTTGTAATCGCCGAAGAACTGAAGCGTATGTTCCTTGTAGTCGTAATTGGTGTAGGTCAGGCTGACAGAACGTGTCGGCCCCAGAACACCCTCAAAATCATATATGGGCGCCTGTTTTGACCAGCTCTTGTTGTTTTGAACCCCGATCCGGTAATTCCCCCCGGCTCTGATCTTCAATCCTTCCACGCCGTACACGTTCCAACTGGCGTTAAACAGTCCGGTAATCATCTTGTACGATGATTTGTTGTAACCGGATTCCTCTGAAAGGTTGGCTATCGGATTGTCGGTTCTGGCAAAGGGCTGTCCGAACTGATTATACGCTAACTCCATAGGAGACAGTGAGCCGAAGTCCCACGAGCCGGAATAGGGAGCCCTTATTTCCGTAATATATGCGTTCAGGCCGAAATCCAGCGTCAGGCCGATGTCCTTAACTTCGGACGTCTCGTTCATCGTGACATTGTACCGCTTGAGCCAGTTTGAATTTTCTTTGTAAATGGATTTCTGGTCGTAAGCCTGAAAAGCCACATAGTATTTGTTGAAATCCGACCCGCCTTTCACGGCTAAGGAATGCCTCTTTTCCGGAGTGAAATCGCGCAACAGCAACTC
>JAIRLL010000205.1 GCA_031259505.1 Tannerella sp. | reverse complement strand
CTTTTTGAGGGATACGAAATAAATAAGATATAATTGCAGGCCGTTATCCCGTCACCAGCAGGTACGAAGCAATCCGGAATTATATTTGAGGGCATCCGAAAATCATTTTAACCTGAGTTCGGTATAAGAAATAGCCGTTTATGGCTTATCTATCAATAGAGAACTTCGTATTCACATAATTCCATAATTTTCAAAATTTACTTTGTCCACGAATTGCACGAATTTACACGAACTGACATGAGAAAATTCGTGCAAATTCGTGTAATTCGTGGACAAAATCATTTTTTTTATATCGAACTCAGGTTTTTAGGGCATCCAAGAATCTTTAAACTGCCAACTCAATTCACAAGATTACATCGTGCACAGTGAGGCTCTTTCCCACATGCGGGTAAAATATGTAAACGTAACATTCATTTGAATGTCTTGCTAAGTGTTAAAGCTTGAGTAGCACTGTTGTTGTCCGCCATATTTTATGTATGTTTGTAGCATAAACAAGAGGGTGAAAGCATGAAACGAAGCGGGAAAACCTGGATAAAGCGGATGTTGTGGATTTGTCTGGCGCCGGCAGTTCTGACATTACCGGCAGTTGCTCTCTTATATATTCCTGCCGTACAGGATGCTGTAGTAGAGAAGGTTTTGCAGCGCGTTTCCCTGTCAACGGGATTGAATATCCGCGCCGACAGGGTACGGTTGTCGTTCCCACTCGACCTGCACGTGCAGAACGTATCCGTCACGGATGCATCACAAGACACCTTGCTGGCCTTTAGTCAATTGAATGTAGCCATACACCCGCTTCCCCTGCTGACGTATGAAATTATTCCTGTGGGGGGCATCTATCTGGAAGACGCGCGCTTCGACACCAAGTCGCTTATTGAAGGCTTGGAGATAAACGGCTTTTTAGATCATCTTCATCTGAATATCAGCCGGATTCATCTCCGCAACGAGACTTTGTCGCTGGATGATTTATTCCTTGCCGATGCAGGCGTAACGCTTCGCATCGACTCAATTCCGCAGACCGAATCCGAAACGCCCGTAAACTGGCGACTGTCACTGAACAAAGTTTGCCTGAAACGCGCTTCGTTTCATTACCGGATGCCTTCCGACAGCATCCATGTGGATTCGTTTTTTGAAGACATCCTGATAACGGAAGGAAATCTGGATTTAGAAAACGAACAATATGCTGTCCGTCAATGCCTGGTGTCGGAGGCGAGTGCAAATTTCGACAGTGGCGATGCACGCTCGAAAGAAGAATTTGATTTGTCGCACATTTCGCTTTCAAAAATAAATATGGAAGCGGACTCGCTGTTTTACAGTGACAGGGAAATGAATATAATTCTCCGCCGCTTTTCCGTCAAAGAGCGGTCGGGACTGGAAATTGTTTCAATGGACGGCAGTTTGCGAAGCGATTCAACAATCATCTCGGTGCCCCGATGGTCGCTGCAAACGCCCTATTCTCAACTGTCCGCAGAAATTTACGCCCCATGGCAATCTCTGAAGACGCATCCGCAGACCACTCTTCGCGCATTGCTGACGGCATCATTAGACCGGCGCGACGTTTTATTCCTGACGGACAGGACAACCGGACAGTTATGGCCTAATACTCCGCTTGTATGCACAGGTGTACTGGAGGGAAATGCGACCAGTCTGAATATCAAAGAACTGTCCAGCGAACTGAAAGGCGTATTTCATATCGAAGCTTCGGGCGCTGTCGAAAAAATATCAGACCCTGCCGCCCGTTCGGGAAATGTAAGTCTGACGGCATCTACTCACAACACAAAAGCCTTGCAGGCGCTTGCAGAAAATGTCTCCAACGGAAAATTCCGTTTGCCGGACAATATGCAACTTGAAATGAAAGCGGCTTTGAAGCGGGGAGAATACCACGTCGAGATGTCATTGACGGAACAGGAAGGCAAAGTGTTTTTGAGCGGTCATTACCATCCTGTCCACCAGATATATTCGGCAGAAATGAAGATAGACAACTTCGAACCGGTTCATTTTCTGCCATACGATTCGATCATTCGGTTGACGGCAACGCTGCATGTCGAAGGGGAAGGAATAAATCCGTTTGCTGCGTCTACCTGGACGCAGTTCGACGGCGAATTGCCCGAAATACAGTACAAAAATATCGTCCTGACAGGTTTGTCGCTCAATGGCTCGTTGAAAGACAGCCGGATGCAGGCCTCGCTACGTAGCGCCTGTCCGCAGATGAAGGGTGACATCACGCTGGACGGCGTCATCCGGGAAAAAGACGTCTCCGGCATGTTGATTGTGAATGTGGATTCGCTGAATTTGTATGCGTCGGAATTGGCGAAATATCCGTTTATCCATTCGTTTCAGGTTTTCTCGGAATTTGAAACGGATCTGGATAAACGCTTTAAATTCGATATTACGCTGGGCAACTGGGAAATGCGAATAAGACAGCAAACGATTAAACCCAAGACGTTGACACTTCACGCCGACAGCAGGGAAGACCATTCGCGCCTTTCCTTCCACACGGGCGACTTGAGTATCATGCTTCACGGAAACACGGATATGGTCTCCATTACCAAAGGCTTGAGCGCGGTGTCGGCCGACGTAATGCAGCAACTCAAGACAGATACGGCGCTCAACCTGTCGCGATTGCGCCCTCTGCTGCCCGATATTACGCTGAATGTAGAAGCAAAACGCGACAATCCCATTTATAACTATCTGCAGGAAAGCGAAATATTTTTCAACCGCATTGCTTTGGACGCCTCTCTGTCGCCCGAAGGCGGTTTGCAGATGGATGCGTCGCTCTACGATTTTATCACGGATACAACAAAAATCGATACCGTGCGATTTAAAATCCGTCAGGATTCCGCCGCGCTTAAATATATGGGGACGGTGATTAAGAAAAAATTCCGCAATCAGGAACCATTCACAGCAACCCTTGTCGGCAAACTGCAGGACAACATGGCGGATGCGGAAATCATATATCACAACAAACGCGGCGAAACGGGATTGCATGTCGGCGTCAGCGCCCGGAAAATGTCGTCGGGAGTTGCATTGCGGCTATTCCCCGAACACCTCATCCTCGCTTTCATACCGTTTCAGGTAAACTCGGACAATTACGTACATGTCAGAAGTTTGTCCGACATCTCGGCAGATTTGCAACTGAACGGAGAGAATAATGCATCAATAAACTTCTATTCGTTGGAAAAAGATAGCGCCATGCAAGAATTATCCCTTGAAATCAATCAGATAGACCTGAGCAAAATATTCGGCAATACGGGAAGCAAATCGTTTGTGCAAGGAATCGCAAGCTTTTCGCTGCGATATGTTCCGAAAGACAATACTTACATGCTCGTGGCAAATGCCGGCGTCGACAACCTGTTTTACGGAGATGGGCGGATTGGCGAAGTTTTGCTTGACGGCGTTTACCTGCCACTCGACGGAGACACGTATCAAATTGACATGCACTTCTTTCACGACAGGCAAGAGATATCCACGTTTTCAGCGCTCTATTCCCCCATGAAACAGCACGGCCAACTGAACGGTTCATGGGAAGTGAACAGCCTCCCCCTGTCGATGTTCAATCCGTTTATGGAAAATTCCATGCGCCTTAGCGGTGCACTGCAGGGGAATATGAGCATTACGGACGGTGATAAAGGGCCGCTGTTCAACGGCTTCATGCAGTTGGATACTGCGACGGTCTACATCGCGGCAGCAGGTACGCAACTCCGTTTCGACGGGCAAAAAGTGGACATCAAAGACAGTAAAGTCATATTAAACAAATACAACCTGTTTGCATCCGGCAACAATCCTTTTGTGATTGACGGAACGGTTGACATGAGTAATCCTGCGAAGGGCGAAGCCAACTTGACGCTGACAGCCAACGACATGCAACTGCTGAACGCACCAAAAAACAACGAAAGCATCGTTTACGGCCGAATGTTCGTCAACCTCAACTCAACTGTAAAAGGGCCGTTGAATGCACTCAAAATGAGGGGTAATCTACATCTGCAGGGCAGTACGAATTTGAGCTACATTTTGAAAGAATCACCCTTGACGACGTCTGACCGCATGGCCGACCTGGTCTCATTTTCCTACTTCCGCGACACCATTCCACGCCAAAGGCGAATGATAGAGAACAGAATATCGCGGGAATTTGCGGCGATGGGTGGACTGGACATGCTGTTGACCATCCACGTTGCCCCTGCCGTCAAACTGAAAATCGACCTCGACGAGACAGGAAACAACCGTATTGAAATGAGGGGTGGCGGCGATTTGTCGCTGCAATACACGCCGCAGGGCGAAACGCGACTGACTGGCCGCTACACCTTTTCGGACGGACTGATTAAGTACAACATGCCGGTGATATCCAACAAAACTTTGAACATCAAGGATAACAGTTATATAGAGTGGACAGGCGAACCGTTAAACCCCTTCCTTGATCTGAAAGCGACCGAACGTGTCCGCTCGTCGGTCAGCACCGATGGATTGACTTCGCATATTGTTAATTTTGAGGCCGGTATTGCACTAAAACAACGACTGGACAATCCTGACCTGCAATTTACGCTGGATGCGCTGGACAATACCGCCGTCCAGAATCAACTGCTCACGATGGGAACAGAAGAGCGCAGCAAGCAGGCCGTAAGCATATTATTGACAGGCATGTATCTGGCAAGCGACGGCACAGGCAGAACAAAACTGAATATGAACGCGGCATTGAATGCTTTCCTGCAAAGCGAAATCAACCAAATCACGGGAAGCCTGCTGAAAAATGTCGATTTCAACTTCGGACTGGAAAGTTTTGACAACATGCTGGGTTCAGGCAGACGAACGGACTACACGTTCCGCTTCTCGAAACGATTCTACGACGACCGCTTCAACATCATCCTTGGCGGACAGGTTTCGACAAACAATGCGTCTGCTAACTATAACAACATGTTTATCAACGACGCATCTATCGAATACCGGCTGGATACGGAAGGAAACCGCTATGCCAGACTTTTTTACAACCGGAGATACGACAGCCTGCTGGAAGGCGATATCTCGAGATACGGCGCCAGCATTATCTTTCGCAGAAAAATCAGGCGACTGGGAGATTTATTCTTCTTCCGAAAGAAAAAAACAGAAGTTGTGATTGAAAACGAGAAAAATGAAACTGAAAAACAAACAACAGACAATACGCAGTAAATCACGTGTGCCCGCATCCCCGCTCTTTTCCGGAGAAGGTGCGATGCCCGGTGCAGGTCGAATGGGAAGAGCGGCGGGAGGCCGTGCCGCCTGTTTGCTGTGCACCGTTTACTGTGCGCTGTGCGTTGCGTTCGGCACGTCCTGTTCCACGACGAAAAACCTGCCGGCCGGAGAACAGCTTTATACAGGTATTCAGAATATTGAAGCGCCCGACGCCAACACTTTTGACAGCGACGGCGAGGCAATGGCCGAAATTGAAGGCTCACTTGCCTGCCCGCCGAACAATGCCCTTTTCGGCAGTTCGTCTGTCCGCATACCTGTTCCGCTCAGACTGTGGATATACAATGCCCTTGTGAACAAAGAAGGCGGATTCAACCGCTGGCTGTTCAAGATGTTTGCTGCCAAGCCGGTACTTGTTTCGACCGTCAATCCCGAAATCAGGACGAAGATTGCACAGCAGTTGCTGTACGAACACGGTTACTTCAACGGCACGGCTTCCTGTCAGGTGATTCCGCACGCAAACGATTCCCTGAAGGCAAAAATACGCTACAAAATAACCATGAACGAGCCGTATACATATGATTCAATCGAATACCGGCAGATGCAGCACTACGCCGATACGCTCCTGAAACTGTCCGAATCAGACCGCCTGCTCAGGAAAGGCGACAAGTTTAACGTAATCCTGCTGGAGGCCGAAAGACAGCGCATTGCCTCGCTGATGCGCAATAACGGATACTATTATTTCCGCCCCGACTACATTGTCTTCGAGGCAGACAGTACCCTGTCGCCACAAAAAGTAAGTCTGCGCATCAAGTTGAAGGAAGACCTTTCGCCCATGGTGCGCAGCCAGTGGAAGACAGGGCTAACGTCTTTTCATCTGTACGGATACGACGGCGAAGCGCCTACCGACTCGCTGCAATACAGGGATTTGAAAATTTATTATGAAGGACGCTTGCGAATCAAACCTAAAGAATTGTACCGCCGGCTGAAATTCAGACGGGGAGACCTTTATTCGCAGGCGCAGCAGGAGCAGACGCAATCGGAACTGAACCGCCTCGGCGTCTTCAAATACACGGAAATGCAATATACCCCCAGCAGCAATTCCGAACGGAACGACACGCTGAACATGAATATAAATGCCACCTGCGACCTGCCGCTGAACGGCGAACTGGAAGCCAATTTCACGGCAAACAGCAACAGGCGCATCGGACCGGGAGCCGTCTTTTCTCTGACGAAAAACAACCTGTTCAGACGGGGCGAACGGCTCAATATACGGCTGAACGGCAGCCACGAATGGCTCATCGGCAGAAAACAGAATGTCTCAGGCTCGCTGCGGGACAACTACGAGTATGGCATCACCGGCACGCTGACATATCCGAGAGTAATGCTTCCCGGTTTTTTCAGGCGGGAATACGATTTTCCCGCGTCGACCACACTGCAACTATATGCCAACCGATTGAGCCGTTCCGATTTTTTCCGCATTCTGTCGTTTGGAAGCAGCGCGACATACGATTTCGTGCCCGACCCCATCAGGACGCACGCTTTTATTCCTTTCAGCCTGACGTTTAATCTGCTGGAAAACACAACCGCCCGTTTCGACAGCATTGCCGCAAACAATAACGCCCTGTATCAGAGCCTCAGAAACCAGTTCATCCCCTCCATCAGTTACACCTACACGCTGGACAATCTGCCGGTACGCCGAGGGAGGCATACCACGTGGTGGCAACTGTCCGTGACCGAATCGGGAAACATTATATCGGGTATCTACGCCCTTGCCGGGAAAAGGTTTAACGAGCATAAAACGCTATTCGGCAATCCTTTCTCGCAATTCCTTAAACTGACAACCGAGTTGCGTTACAATCATGTGCTGAATCGCAACAGCAGGCTGGTGAGCCGGTTGGCCGGTGGCGTCATCTACAGCTACGGAAGTTCCTCCTTCGCGCCATACAGCGAACAGTTTTATGTAGGAGGCGCCAACAGCATCCGTGCCTTCACCATACGGACGATAGGGCCGGGACGTTTCAAGGCAGACGACGGCACGCGTTTTGCCAATCTCGACCATGTCGGCGACCTGAAACTCGAAGGAAACCTCGAATATCGGTTCAATCTGGTCGGCGACCTCGAGGGCGCAGTGTTTCTGGATGCGGGCAACGTCTGGCTACTGCGCAACGACAGGGAGAACAGCCGTTCCGGCGGCAAACTCGAATGGCGACATCTGCTGAACGACATCGCGCTGGGCACAGGCTGTGGCTTCCGCTACAACCTGACTGTTCTGGTTATACGCCTCGACCTCGGACTCGCCCTGCACGTGCCTTACGATACGGGAAAGCGAGGATATTTCAACAAAACGCGCCACGAAGGCATCGGCTTTCATATTGCGGTCGGCTATCCTTTCTGATTTGGTGGTGATGTATAAAGTATGCAGACTCAATTCGTTTATACATAATTACAGAAAGGCGCATTTAACCTTTGCCGGCTTTTCTTCGAAATGAAATGTCTATTTAAAAACATCCGATAATCAGTAATAGCTATGTATTATTAAATTACATCAGCATACTTTTTATATCACCACCAAACAGACCTCGCCTCACAGGACAATGACCCGCTGCCTTCTGCCGTCTTCCGTCACGACTATGTACAGGCCCGACGGGAGCGGCAGCGCCGTCCTGCCACTCACCCTGCGGTGTATCTGCAGGCTGCCCGCGAGCGTGTAGACGCGCAGTACGGTTTCCGACGGCGCCTCGACGTACACATGTCCCGCTGCCGACCATATCGACAGCCCGTCGCCGGTTTCGTCCGTACCCTGCGGCGTCGCGTTCGTCACGCCCGTCACTCGGATTTTCAGCGGCTCGGTGATGTCGTGGAAGATGTATGTCCTGGCGCCGTTTGCGTTTTCCGTGACTTCCATGTATCCCCGTTCATCCTGGCGTACAGAGCCGGTGGTCAATTCGGTGTGTTCCAGCGAACGGCCTTCGTCGGGCGTCAGGCGGAACGTGAAGTTACTGTTGGCTTTGACGTAGTATACGCCCGGCGGAGGCATACCCTCCGCGCCTTCCACGGCCGGCACTTCCACGCCGTAGATTAACAGCGGCAGGGAGTTCCGATCCTGACGCTCGTAGGCGCCCATGTCCACGTTCTCGTTGATGATGCGTGCATCCCCGGCCAGGTCTCTGTCCATGTAATCGCCGTAGACCGTGTTGCGGGGAGTGGGGGCCGATAGCACGACGGATACGGGAAAGGGCATCCACAGATAGTTGTTGTAGCCGCCCTCCACCGTCTTGAAGTCCATGCAGCACAGACGGTAGTAGCCTTCCTGCATGTGGCCGTCTGTATTGAAGCCGGGGATCAGATACCCCGGATTCATGTCCGTGTTGCCGCCGCCGTCCGTTCCGAACGCCGTGTCCCACGTTTTTCCGGGCATCGATCTTCCGATGTCGCTTTTCGCCACGTACGGCACGCCGCCCGAAACCGTCATGTCGTCGTCCGCCACGTCCGCACGGTTGCCGTGTATGATGGTGTTTCTTATGACCGGACTGCCACCCGCCGTGTACAGGCCGCCGCCACGCGACGCGGCCAGGTTGCCGCCCACCGTCACGTTCAGCAGCAGCACACTGCTGCCCGCGTTGTATATGCCCGCGCCGTCTTCGGCCATGTTGCCGCTGATTTCCACCTGGCAGAACGCCGGCCCGTCGCCCGGCACGGGGCCTGTGTACGGCCCGTCTATGCAGACGCCGCCCCCGGCTCCGGTGGCCGTGTTGCGCTTGATGACGTCGTTGGCAAAGATGCCCGACGCGCCGTTACGGAACCATACGCCACCGCCCTGCGTCGCAGCGCCGTCGCGGATGGTGAAGCCGTCCCAGCACGCGCCGCGCGTGAGGCCCCACAGACCGCTGGTGTACGCCGTACTGCCGTCCATGACGATGACCGAACGGTCGCCGCCGCGCAGAACGGTCAGGTGTTCGACGATGTCGCGCTCGCTAAGGTTATGCTCCGTGCCGGCAAAGCCGCCGAACACCTGCACGCTGTCCCAGTCCATCACGTACGAGGGAGTGTAGACGGTCAGGCTGTCGTAGTCGCACAGGTAGCCGGCCGTGGAAACCATTGCATAGTCCGTGTTGTCGGGGAAACCGTCGCGCGGGCTGTACGCGCCTTCCGCCACCCAGACCCAGTCGCCCTGGCTGGCAAGCGCCAGCGCCTGCTGAATGGTCGGGAATGCGTTTTCCCAGCTCGTGCCGTCGTGCAGGCTGTTTTTCACTTTGCTGTCCACCTGCCAGTCGACAAAGAAGCCGATGTTTTTGGGGTGTACCTCCACGCAGTAGTGCAGCGTCGTGTCGCATGTCTTGTTATATATCACGCCGTTTATCATGCAGCCGACGCCAGTGGCGTAAAGATGCAGTTCCACTTCCTTGCGGCCGGTTGTGTTCCAGATGACTTCGGCATGGTTCATGTCTGATGAAATGACTTCTTCGCCTCCTCCAGTAAATTTCCACTCACACCACACTCCCGAATCACCCTTATTCGCAGCTATACCGGAGGGCAGGGATTTGCCCGGCCCGTATTCCACATTGAATATTTGCGGCACCGTCACCTTTGCAGGCTTTGCAGGCAAACGGCGATGCATGTTCGCATCATACACCATGTCCAGCACATAGCACGAATCGGTGATATTATACCCGTCCTGTTCAATGATTACCTTATATTTTCCTCCCACTGTAGCGATGACAGTGGTATCATGATCAGCCCTTCCCAGAGTGTCCGTATCGTTTCGAATCCATGTCCAGAACTCGGCATTTGTAAGGCCGGTACTGAAAACCGGATGTGCATCGGCACAATCGGAAATACAGGTCTGCGAACCCACGCAGTTCCACAATGTATCCAGTGGAAACTTGAAACTGTCAAAACCGGACATATAACCGTAACAGGTCATGGTACCCGGTCCGATATTGGCTGCGATGTATCCGAGGGAGAAGATGCTGTTGGGATTGGCGATGGTGACTACTTTACCATTCACGTCAGAAGCAGTCAGGTCGAACTCTGCGAACGACCATAATCCGGTAAAGTCAGGCACGGGGGTCGGCATGCCGACAGAAAGCGCCGTGGGCATGCTGCTCCCGTACTTGATGGTGAAACTTGATTCCGTGCCAGGACGGTAAACGATAAACACTTTGTGCCTCTCCGCGCTGGTGGCGTAAAAACTGACGGTTTTCCGGCTCAGGGTATAGATGGACGGCACTATGGCAGCGCCTTCTTCGTTAAAGCCGGTGCGATGGTAAACGTATACCGGCTGGGTTGCCCGGATGGTTGCGACACTGGCATTTGCCGGAAAGGTGTAGCGATACGTATCGCCGGCGTTCATGTTGGTGGCCACTTGCGTGCTGCCGAAGGAGGTTATGACGTTCACGTCTGTGCCCGGCCGGGTGGCTACGATATAGACCCTGTTGTGGGTGTTGGGGGGACTGGGGGAATCCGACTTGAATCCTTTCGGCACGACATACGTTTTCCCGATATTCTTCACGGGTATGAGTTGGTCGCCCGACGTGTCGGCGGCGCCTACCAGGTCTTCGGTAACCGTGACGGCAATGTCCTTATCCGCCGTTATATGCGTACCGCTTAGCGTAGGTATCTGGTTCTTGTCAGATTCCATTATTTTCAGCGTCTGCCCCCTGTTTAGCGTTTTTGTCAGGGAGATGCCTGCAGCCTGATCAACGTTATTAACCTTTATTTTTCCTTTGGGATTGACGGTGACAGTGGTACCGTCTTCGGTTGCCACGATGTCAATCTGGTCGCAGGCGTTTGTATAACCTTGGGTTTGTGCGGCATTGTCCGACTGCATGGGGACATAAAACTCCCTGCCGAGCGCCGGTTCACCTTTCAGGGTAAAGAAGTCGCGCGAATCATTGCTGGCTATCATGTAATAGGCGGAAACCGGCTGGCTGGAAGTGATGTGGACGCCATATTCGGTCACGTTGCCGGCCTGCGAGTAGGGATTCTCTACCTTCGCAGCATTGGCAGCGTCTGGCAGGTCATATTTCCAGTAGCCTCCGACGGCGATGGTCTGCATATACGTTTCCAGTGAACCGCCGTTGTAGAATGTCATCTCTACTGCGACCGGTTCGTCCGCCAGGTTGGTAATCATGAAAAACACCGGGACATGCCAATCAGGAGATGGACAGGGTGCGACAAACCAGAATTCTTTGTTCTGTGCCGTAGCCGTCAGGCCGAGCAGACACATGCATAAAACGAAAAGCAATTTATTTGTTTTCATAAGTTTATATATTACAATGTGAATATTTGACGAAAAAAATCGACCGTCAGCTCTGCCCGGCCAAAAGAAAGGATGCCGAAAAGCATTCCCGTGATTATTGATAGATAAGGCTGCTGAGGTAATAGATTAAAATGCAGCCATTCACCCCCTCCCCCATGCAGTATTGGCCGCATTGACGGGAACTTTCTTTTAGCGACCGGAGAGGCCGTTAAATAGAAACAGCGAGGATATGCTTTACTAAAAACCATATATTGTATAATTGCGATACAAAAGTAATCATTTTTTTATGCAAAAACAATATGGTCGGGCAAAAAAAGTATGCAGACTCAATTCGTTTATACATAAATCAGTAATAGCTATGTATTATTAAGGAATGTGAAATAAATAAGGTATAAGATTTTTTTGCGACAATCTTTTTTGCATCCCGCAGGGATGCAAGAGAGGATGATATTGCTCATTCTACCGGGCGAAGCATCCCTGACGGGATGCTTTTTACTGTACCTTTTTTTACCTGATTTGATGACCTCGTACTTTAGCATACTTGTTATACCTTATTTATTTTTTATTCCTAAATTACATCAGCATACTTTTTATATCACCACCTCTGATTTTAGGGACTGTCCGGGAAAATGCTCCTTCACCCGATGAGCATTGGGTGGTGAAGGAGCCGCAGCGTTCATTCGAAAAGAAAAGGTTTCGTGACGAGTTGCCGCGCGCCGTGCTCTTCGAAGAAGAATTTTTCTTCGCCGAAAGCCGGTTTCAACTGGTTGAACCACGTCGCGTGAGGGTCGTATTCCGCGAAAAACGGAATGTCTACCCAACTCGGATTACGTCCCTGTAGAAAGCGCAGTACGAACACTTTTTCACCCTTCACCTCCTGCACGCCGAGTACCTGGATTTTGCCTGCGTGGTCGCTCATGCTCGGCCCTCTGACCGTGCGGCAAAGACCGCTCACACGCCGGTATGCCTTGCGGAAGACGTTCCAGCATTTTTCCAGCGGCAGTTCGAAAAACGGCCTGGCGCCCGTATCGCGTGCAACAAACATATAATAAGGTATGCATCCGAGGTCGACCTGCGTACGCCACATCTCGCTCCAGAGTTCCGGTCTGTCGTTGATGTGGCGCAGGAGTGGAGACTGTGTCCGTATCTGCGCGCCTGTAGACCGGATGCGTGCAATGGCTTGCCTGACGGCGTCGGTCGACAGTTCCCTCGGATGGTTGAAATGCGCCTGAACGGACAGACTTCGCCCCGAGGAAATGATTTTGTCGAACAGACGCATCACGTCGTCGCTATCTGCGTCGGTCAGGAAGCGATATGGCCAGTATGTCAACGATTTCGTTCCGATGCGGATTGAACGGATGTGACTGAACTCAGGCGACAGCAACGGCTCAATATAGGCATTCAGCGCGGAAGCGTTCATTACCATCGGGTCGCCGCCCGTGAACAGTATGTCGGTCACTTCGCGGTGAATGAGGAGGTAGCGTTGAAACAGGTCGACTTCTTTCATTGCGAATTTCAGTGCGCTCATCCCCGAAAACTGCGGCCAGCGAAAACAGAACGTACAGTAAGCATGACAGGTCTGCCCCTGGCTGGGGAAAAACAGCACCGTCTCGGGATATTTGTGCTGTATGCCTTTCAGCCTGATTTTGCCCAGGTAAGGCACGTTGTGTTCCTGTCCGGCCGGATTGGGATTCAATCCAAGGCGTATCTTTTCCACCATCCGGTCTATTTCCTCTTTGGGAACCTCCTGCGACATCATTTTCTCGATAACCGCAAAATGCTTTTTGTCCAGCATTTCCCGCCGCGGAAAGTTCAGCGTGAAAATCGGATCGTTCTCAATATCCGACCAGTCTATCAACTGATCGACTACATAATTATTTGTTTTGAACGGCAACACTCTCCCTACCACTTCGATATGCCGCAGCATTTCGGCAGGCAGTGAGGCTGTCTGTGGAATGCTGCGATAATTGTGTAACGTATAGATGTTTATTGAATTTCCCATAATATACTGTCTTTTTTCGAGCGCCTCTACCCCACTCTTGTGTGGAGAGGGGTCGGAGGCTAAGGAGACTTCCGCTCAGTCGCCCTGTTTTATTTCTGCCGCGTACGTTGCGTGGTTTTGGCGACGGGTTGTCGCGTCCTGGCCGCAGTCTTCGGCACGGAAACATCTTTGGAGGCTGCTGTTTTTGCTGTCTTAGCGTTTTTTTTAAGTTCGTCCTTTGCCGGGTCTTCTTTTTCTTCCTCTTTATTTTCTTCTTTCTTCGGGTCGAAATCGGTGATGCCGACGCTCAGCAGGGTGTTGTACCAGTTCAACATGCGCTTGATGTCGGTCGGATAGACGCGGCTACGGTCGAAATCGGGCAGTATTTCGACCATATAGGCACGCAGATCGTCAGGCGTAGCCTTGTGCAGGTCTATTGACACAGGATTGCCTTCTTCTTTTGCTTTCACGCCATTAAGCACCTGATATAAGGGCGTTTCCGTTTCGACAGAATACATTGATATATCGCCCAGCGAAATGACTTTATCCCTGTTGTATGCGGGAATCCGTCTTTTGTCTGTCAACGATTCCAGAATCATCATGTTTTTTCCCTGGGAAACCATCCTGTATAAACCCGGTTTGCCTGAAACCGTGAGAATTTCTTTTAACATATCCGTATAATTTATGTCCGTTATTACTTTGGATGACAAATATAGTGAAAATATGAGATTGCCGGTAATTTATCAGGTTAAAAAAACGATAAAAGATTATTTAACGATTATCCAGCCAGACGAGGAAGTTTTCCATCTGAGGAATCAATGCATGTGTATCGTCATTAAGTATTACGCAATCAGCATATTTCATTTTGATTTCGTCCGGCAACTGGTTATTCATTCTCTGCCGTACTTCTGCTTCGGTTGTCTGTTCGCGAGCAATCACGCGCTGCAACCGCAATGCTTCGGGCGCATGGACAGTGAGGCGAACTTCCACTTTGGCGTCGAATCCCGATTCGAACAAAATGGCCGATTCCAGTACGGCATACCGTCCTGTCTGCCGTTCCAGCCATCGGTCGAAATCAATTGCTATTTCGGGGTGAATGATGGCGTTCACCCTTTCCAGCAGATTTTTATCATTAAAGATAAGCGATGCCATCATGCGGCGGTTCAGCCCGTCTTTGCCGTAAATGCCGTCGCCCAGAAGAGACGTGAGCCGGTTGCGCAGGTTCGGCGATGTGTTCACGAGCCTTTTCCCCGCGTCGTCGGCCACGTAGACGGGGATGCCGTATGCTGCAAACAGTGAGGCGACTGTCGACTTGCCGCTTCCAATTCCTCCGGTCAGGCCGATTGTCGTCATGGATTTTTATGTTCCAGAATGAATTCGACCGTGCCGGGATTTATCTGCGGGTTTGCGATCCAGGCGGGGTGTCGGGTCAGGCGGACATCCAATTCGCCGGAGGCGCGGTTTGAATCAAATTCCTGAAAGGGAATCTGTATCTTGAGGTCGTCGCTTTCCAGGTCTTTATATCTGGACATGGGGACATTGCATATTACTTCGACCGACGAGGGGAATACCCGCAGATTATAAGTGGCAGGCAGGTTTTTGCATCCGACGGGTACCTGGAAGCGCCGTTCCGTAAATTCTTCGACGGGAATCGTCACTTCCACTTTTTCGGGTTCTACCTGCACGTTCGGAATTTGCTTCAGCCGCACGGCAAGCGTTACGGTTTTGCTGGCCCGTTTCAGTTCTATAAGTTCTGTTTCAATCGCAGACAAAGTGTCCAGAATCGCGTTGCGCGCATAGACATGCACTCTGGCCGGGTTGATACGGATGGCGTCCGAAAGCTGAAAACCGGGTTCTGTCCGGATATCCACGCAGGCAGACACGGGCATATCTCTGTGCATCAGTGCAGTATAACCGGCCTGAATGGACGGAGGATCAATATTCAGCAGTGAGGTGGATGAAATCAACTGACGCGATATGATGGATTCCAGGGTTTTCTCTCCCGCAAAAACGTGCTGCGTTTTTTCGGTGATGACGTCTTTCATGTCTATTTCCACGGGCGAAAAGGAGTTAAACCACATGTAGTTAATCAACACAGTGCCTTTATCTCTTATCTTGACTAGCAGGGTTTGCGGGTTGTTGTCGGAAAGCACGATATCTCGCGATACATTCTTGTATTTCACCGGAATCGCAACTTCTATTTCGTATTCATCCTGCAAACTTTCAAGATACCAGAAGCCGCTCGAGAGCAATAAAAAACTCAGAAAAATCAGGATCTCTTCCCACTGTTGCCTGAAGAAAAAGTTCCTGACTTTCCGAAATACAGACTTGATAAGAAGCGGAATGTCAAGTCGTGCCATCACCAGCAAGGAGTTTTATTTGGTTTGAATGTCTTCCGACGAGGCATATACCGACGCCTTGTCTACGCGGATGCGGACGCCTTCGGCCACTTCCATCAAAATCGCAGTGTCAGCTATTTCCTTGATTTTTCCATGAATGCCGCCGGCCGTAACTACCTTGTCTCCGGGTTTCATGGCTTCGCGCGCTTTTTGAATGTCTTTTTGACGTTTCTGTTGCGGGCGAATCATCAGAAAATAGAATATCGCTACGATGGCGACAAGCATCAGAATGCCGTTGTACTTTCCCCAAACCGACTGATCCTGAGCGGCTGCCGTTTGAAGTATCACGTTAAGTAAGTTCATAGACTAATATATTTAAATGTTATTACCCGGCAAATGTACGAAAAAAAATCAGTCCTTCAGCAACAGTTTCTCTTTTTTTAATTCCTTCACGACCGAATCGAGGACGGCATTGATGAACGTGGCGCTCTTGGGCGTGCTGTAATATCGGGCGGCGTCGATATATTCGTTCAGCGTCACACTGAGCGGGATTTTGGGGAAATTCATGATCTCGGCAAGCGCCACCTGTATTATAATCAAGTCCATACTGGCGACTCTTTCCATTTCCCAGTTTTTCAGGTGGCTGACGATCCGTTTGCGATATTCGTCGCCGTTTCGCAAGGTATGGCGAAACAGGTTGACGGCGAAATCGTAATCTTCGCTGTCCTTGAACATGGGCATCAGTTCCTGCCGGCTGCCTTCCGATTCTTCGAAACGCCTGATTGTCTTAATCACGAACGATTCGACGATGTCCACGTCGTTGCTCCAGTAGATGCTGATGTCTTCGAGGGCATCCTCCAGTTCTTCGTTTCCGCAAATCAGCCGCCGGAAGACGGTACGCCAAAATTCGCGGTCGACTTCGTAGGAGTCTTCCACACTGTTCACATAGTCGCGGTAAAAGTCGGCCGCCAGTATGAGAGCCAGCACCTTTTTAACAAATCCCATTTCGTCAACCCACGAGACGCCGCGTTCTTTCACGTACTGCTGCAGCATCCTGTTTGTTTCCATCTGGCGGGCAAACCGGTTATTTACCAGACGCATGTTGGGATTCAGTTCTTCTGCCGTCGGGTGATATTTATGCTTGCGCATATCCTGTTTCCGTTCCTGAAGGCGGGTCACTTCTACTATCAGCAGAAGAAAACAGTGATACAGGTCGTAAGACTTTCGCAGGCTCAAAAGCAGTTCGTTTTCCGCCGCTTTCGGGTTGTCATTACCGTTCCGGTAGCAGGCAAAAACAATCTGCAATATTTTAATGCGGATTAAAATCCTATTAATCATCGTATAAAAAAGTTTCTAAAATTTACTGTTACGAGGTTGCGAAGTTAGCAAAGTTTTGGCAACAATACGTCTCCGGCAGAAAAATAATTTTCAGAAAAAAGAAATGCGATGATTTGAATCATTCGTTCCGCACAAAGTCCGATACGGAAAAAAGCGTACCTTTGCAGAGAAAAATAATGTGCGATGAATGTTCGCGGCGTTTTATTTGCCTTGGTCCGTGGTTCTTGCGGTCGGGCATTCATTATAATGCAGTAACAACACGAAATGTTAGAGATAAGAAATTTGCATGTAGCCGTCAGCGGCAGAGAAATATTGAAAGGACTGGATTTGACCGTACGCAAGGGCGAGGTACACGCCATCATGGGGCCAAACGGTTCGGGCAAGAGTACGCTCAGCAGCGTACTGGTGGGTCATCCGGCGTTTGAGGTGACGGAGGGAACGGTCTCGTTTCTCGGGAAAGACCTCTTTGCACTGTCGGCCGAAGACCGCAGCCGCGAAGGGATTTTCCTCAGTTTCCAGTATCCGGTGGAGATTCCGGGCGTGAGCATGGTGAACTTCATGCGCGCCGCAGTCAATGCGCACCGTGCATACGGCGGCCGGCCGCCTCTTTCGGCTACCGACTTCCTGAAACTGATGCGCGAGAAGCGCGAGATTGTCGAACTGGACAACAAACTGACAAGCCGCAGCGTGAACGAAGGGTTTTCGGGCGGCGAAAAGAAACGTAACGAAATCTTCCAGATGGCCATGCTCAATCCGCGCCTGGCCATTCTCGACGAGACCGACAGCGGGCTGGACATCGACGCCCTGCGCATCGTTGCACACGGCGTCAACAGGCTGAAGACGCCCGACAGCGCCGTCATCGTCATCACCCACTACCAGCGACTGCTCGACTACGTCAGACCCGACGTGGTGCACGTGCTCTACAGGGGACGGATCGTCCGCACGGCCGGCCCGGAACTGGCGCTCGAACTGGAAGAGAAAGGATATGACTGGATTAAGGAAAAGGCGGACGGAGAATAGACGGCCTTTCGATTGTTGCATGCTGCGCGCGGTGTGATTTCGCGGCATTATTCTACCGGATTGCTTCACTCCGATCGCAACGACGGCGCACGCCATTGCCGACAGCAAGGGTATTCCCGTCATTGCGAGACCCTATATTTTTCAAATAAACAAGGGGAAAATGACGGGAGCATCATCGGCAATCACCCAAAAAGGGGAGTATCATCAGCAATTTCCCGAAATGAGGAAAACTCA
>JAIRLL010000196.1 GCA_031259505.1 Tannerella sp. | reverse complement strand
TCGCCGGAACTTGCGACACTTGTCGCAGGCATGACAGAGGCCTCGTTGGGGCTTGCGGCATGAGACACATCCGAAAATCCACCGGAGAGGGTTGGCGTCGCTGTCCCCGAACTGCGCTGTGTTTGTTCGGGGTTATGCAAATTCGACGCCGAAGGCGTCATACAGAAAGCGCGCGAAGTTTCTCTTCCGGAGAAAAAACTTCGCGCGCTTTGCGGGAGAGTTAAAAAAGGCCGGCTATTTGATTATCACCTTGTGTATCGAGCCGTCTTTCAGCGTGACAATATATGCGCCGCGAATCATCGGCACGGAAGTATTGCCTTCGGCCACGTCAACACGTTTAATCAACTGTCCGGTGATCGAGTAGACGCTGGCGACATCTTCGCGCGCTACATTGATATACAACGTTTCGTTGTGCGACCATATCTTCGCGCTGTTCGCCATTTCGGCGCCGGCAAATTCAGGTCCGAAAGATATGATAATATCCTTGTATATCTGAGGGATGAAATACTCATATTCGCCGTTTTCGTTCAGCGTACCGGGTATTATCTCTTCCTCGACTGCGCGGGTAGTCTTGACCGCCAGCGGTTTTTCGGTCGTATAGGTAGCTGTAAAGGTGAAGTTGCCGTGGGCGTCTACATAATGCTTGCCTGCGGGCGGAACGGTCGTCACTCCCGGTACGGACGGGATGGTTACTGTCCGCACAAGCTGCGACACGCCTTCCAGTCCTATGCAGAGGTTGAGCACCTGGCAAGCCGTATCGGTAGTGAAATACATGATATACGAGCCGTTGATGGACGGGTGATCCTGGCTCGTCAGTCTGTTTTTCTTCAGCGAGAAATTATTCAGTACGCTTTTTGCCGCTATTTTCTTATAGCGGAGTATCGGGAAGCAGCGCGTTTCGCCCTGTTCAAGATGAAGTCCTTCGGCGCGTATCACGACCTCGATCGGCGTTTCGCCTTTGAGACTCAGCGAATCCACATCCATGAAGTCCGCATATTCGCCCAGTCTGTAAGTCACGTCTTCCTTGTCGCAGTAATATTCTTCCATATAGAAACCCGATGCTTCGCCAAGCGAGATTTTTATGTTGGCGTCCCGGTCGATACGCAGGTCGTTCATCCGCAGATAGCCCGATTTCTGTTCGTAGCAGTTGCCGTTGCGTCCCAGCGAGGCGAAGCCTGGAGCCAGGGTTCCGCCGATCGAGATGTGTACGTCCGAATGAATCCATCCGTAGCCGCCCAGCGTCGTCGTCGGGATGATGTCCAGCGTATTGAAGGACGGCCAGAACTGACTGTATCCGAAGTCCGAACATTCCGGCGCCACAGGCTCCAGATGCAGGTGGCGGGCAAAGATGCCGGCATAGTCCGACGATATCATCTGCTGTTCCGAAACCAGTTCGAAATGGCCGTCGTGCGTGTAGTTTTCCTTTTCGAGCAGTTCCACATGGTTGCGAATCTTGAACGTGTCGGTGTAAAACTTTGCATTGATCGTCGGGTTGCCGTGCTTGTGGTCGAAACTGTCTGTCAGGAACGACAGCACGGTCTGGTCGGCCACGAGCGTATGCAGACGGGGCACGGAAGCGCCGTTGCGGAAAGTGACGAAGATCGTATCCAGCGGATGATGGCCGCTGTAGCCGTACTCGTCAAGTTCGTGCGTGTAGCAGTCGCTGCAATAGTTCGCCGGAGTGTGGTGCCCGCTTTGCCTGGACGGAGGCGTCGTGCGCTGATGTCCGAACTTGAAGACGGGCATGCTGCGACGCAGCGGACTCCACGACGTGAAGGTCGTCCGCGAACCGTCGATGATCAGGCTGTCGTGCATGATCAGGCTGTCCGTCTGAATCCTGATGGCCGTTCGCGAACCTGCGTCGAGAGACGTATTCAGGTCGAGGAAGCCGTAGGTCTCCAGCACCGGCGAGGCAAGAAGCGACCGCTGTCTCTGGGTGTAGATGCGCGCGTCGGAATGGAATGTCAGGCGCGCCGTGTTGTGCAGGAAACTGCTGGTCTGACTGCAGTCGTCGTCTGAGCAGGCGGCGCCCACCAGCGGATTCGTCTGGTGATTGATCATGTAGTCGGCGATGTTCCAGTTCTTCTTGTTGGCCTGCGTCTTGATATACAGTCCGTATCCGGCTACGCTTTCGCCGTGCAGCGCGCCGTATCCGGGCACCGCGCCCATTCCCGAACCGCTGCCGCCGTAGTAAACAGTGCGCTTGTAAATATCAATCAGGTCGGACGCTACGGCTGCAAAACCGCCGGAACTGACGGTCGTGCCTGTCGTATCCCTGTCGAAGTTCAGGACGAGCGCGCGCGCCTGGTTTTCGGTCGTGTCTGCATCGCAGTGATATTTATTGCCGCACTGACCGTTCGAATAACCGCTTTCATTAAAGAAGGGATCGCGTGCTGAAGGTGCGCCGTGCAGTCCGCCGTATTGCAGTTTGATATTGTTGTCGGCGCCGATAAAGACGCTGCCGCTGTTGCCGTGACCAATGTAGCGGAAATCCTGCAGATAGACGTTGTTGCGCTTCTCGGCGCATCCGCAGAGCGCGTTCAGTTTGTCGGGCAGGAAACTGTTTGCGTAGAAGAGCACGCTGCCGCTCATCGAATCGACGTTGAACGGGTGGCGCATGTCGATATCGCCCCACTGCGTCAGGAACCGGGCGTTGCCCGTGCCGCCCTGAAACTGCAGATAGGCGCCGTTGTTGATGATAATGTTGCCGCGCGTGCCGGCGTTCAACGTAAGGCCGCCGTTGTTTCCGATATGTATCAGACCCGTATCCGTACACAGGATGCTGCTTGGCGGCGTCAGTATGGACTGGCACCGCGCTACGCCGCCGATGATTCCGGCGCGTTCGTAATCGCCGCCGTACAGCCCGTCGGTGCACATAAACATGTTGGAATACGGAATACTGATTTCGGTTTCGTAGGTTCCGCCCTTGCCCAGCGAATCCGTGATATGCGTAAAGTAGACGTTGCCGCCACCATATTGATCTGTCGCAGAATCGTCGTGCCCGGACTTGATGCTCAGCTTCCCGCCTTGCGTCTGCGGTACGCGGTAGACGAAGCGGTTCAGGTCGAAGCCGACCGGGCTGGGAATATTATTCGACGAACAGTTGGCAGGATTTGCCCAACTGTAGCCCAGCCAGATGTCGCCCATGCGGGAAACGATATCGGTGACGTCGCCCGTCTCATTGGCGCTGGTAAAGTCGAACATGGCCGTCTGAATATCGTTGTATGCCTCTATTTCCGTGTGCCCCGTGTTGGTTCCGTTGTGCAGGCGGTTGATTACGACCGAATCGCTTGTGCGGATACTGCCGTAAGTATTGTGAAGGTCATTGGTTGCAGAAGAGAGGTCGATTGCCTTCAAAGAGTTAATATCCTGTGTGCCATTGTAATAAGGGGGGGGGGATGAACGGACGGAATGTTTATTTTTTCTGTTCGCGGAGAGGTTTCCTGTCAGGGCTTCCAGGCGAATCGTGCTTGCCGTGTCGATGTCGACTTTAAACGGACGGCGAAGATCGATATTGTTCACATCCGCGTGGAGCAGGATATTGCCCGCCTTGCCGCCCGAATTGCCGTAGTGGAAATGAATCGTGTCGGTGGCGATGATATTTTGTTTTGCCCACCATTCCGTTACGCCGGCGCCTGCCAGCGTGAAGTTTACGGCTGCGCGATGGTTGTCGCACCAGCTTATGGCATCGTAGCTGGTTGGATCAGGATGGGAAGAGTGAATATCGCTGCCGTCCGTATTGATGATAATATCGCCGGTGTTGGCGCGAAGTTTCACCGAATCGATGCCGGCGGTATTGGTGGCCGCAAAGGTCAGCGTGCTGTCGATGCGGATATCCTGGCCGGCGTAGATTAACGTTTTGTTGTTGATACCGTCGTTGACAATGTCTACGGAACTTTGCGTCCAGACGTTGCGTCCTGCCCGAAGTTCAATGTAGGCGGAATCGGCCGGGCCGACATTATCCGTGCTGCTGTGGTCGATCGTCATCGGGCTGTTTGTTCCCGTGCGGATGTCGCGGCCGGCTTCCAGTTTCAGATAGTTGGCGGTGGAGGCATCGGTAAACTGCGTCGGGCTTTGGCTGTGCAGGAGGATGTCCTGGCCGGCTTGCCACCATGTGTAGCCTGTGCCGCTGTTTGCGAATGTGATGGGAGTGTTGTTTGCGTGAATATTTCCATCTTCTGCGTGCCAGTATGTGTTCTTGTTGATTGCCGAAGCTACTGTTCCGCTCTGAAAGTTTATTTTGCTGAAATCCATCAAAATGCTGTCTTTTGCATACCATTCCGTGTAACCTTTGCTATCTTCGTCCGTTGTGAAATTGATGTCGGCGTATTTAATCTTTATATCTTCACCGCTGGCTTCCCATTTCATATAATTTTTGGTTGCGTCGTCATCGGTTTGCGCCTTGTTCAGGAATTTAACC
>JAIRLL010000110.1 GCA_031259505.1 Tannerella sp. | reverse complement strand
TCATCAGTATTTCCTGTTTTCCCTTATGCGTCATGGCGTTCCATTCTTCGGCGGTGAAATGCATTTCTTCCGTGCAGGCGATGTTCAGGCTCTGCGTGCCCTGCGAAGCGAAAATGTCTGTCAGTTCGGCGATCGGACGTGCCTGCCGCGCATCGTAACAGTAATACGATTCGAACATTTTGATAAAAGCCCACTGCGTCCATTTGTAGTAGTCCGGGTCGCAGGTTCTTATTTCGCGTCCCCAGTCAAAGCAGAACCCGGTTCTGTCCAGTTGTCTGCGGTAGCGGCGGATATTTTCTTCCGTGGTGATTGCCGGATGCTGTCCGGTTTGGATGGCATACTGTTCGGCCGGCAGTCCGTAGGCGTCGTATCCCATGGGATGCAGGACGTTGAATCCGCGCAGCCGCTTGTAGCGCGAGTATATGTCGGAGGCGATGTAGCCGAGCGGATGACCGACGTGCAGTCCGGCTCCCGACGGGTAGGGAAACATGTCCAGCACGTAGTATTTCGGTTTGCCGGCATCTTCCGTTACGGTATAGACGCCGCTTTCGCGCCACGCTTTCTGCCATTTTTTTTCGATATTCCTGAAGTCGTATTCCATATAAAACTGTCCTGTCGATTTGTATCGACGTTGATAAAACGACGCAAATGTACGTCATAAAAATGACTTTCGCCATATCCGGAGGATAAAAATCGACATGCCTGCCGTACTGTACGATATATCCGGATGGCTGAAACAGTATGCCGGATTGCGTCGAACTTACGTTTCATATTCAAGTCCTTCGGACTTCCGGACAGTTAACTAAATGAAAAGATTCGAAACGTCAATTAGACACAGCTAATCTTTTTTCGCAGATAAGTTGCTATAAAATTGTATATTGCGGGCTTTCGAATTGATACTGACTAATTCGTCAATGCTATTGAATGTGAAATTCACAATCGAGAATAGCAAAAAAACTTGTTAGAGATCATTTCAAACTCTCAAGAGTTCATGTCAAACTCCTGAGAGATCATTTCAAACTCTCAAGAGTTCATTTCAAACTCTTGAGAATTCATTTCAAACTCTCGAGAGATCGTTTCAAACTCCTGAGAGTTCATGTCAAACTCCTGAGAATTCATTTCAAACTCTCGAGAGATCATTTCAAACTCCCGAGAGTTCATTTCAAACTCTTGAGAGTTTATTTCTATCTCTTTAGTGTTTTTCCGGCTTTTTCCGGCAGTCTGGCCGGAGAGAGGCGACGTCCGGCGAAAAAGACCGGCGGCGGCTTTCGCCCGGACGCGCTTTTGGCTGTTTTGCGGAACGGCGGCGACGGACAGCAACGCGCCGTCTTCCGGTATCTTCCTATCCTGAACTCAGATTATACAAACTGTTGTGTGATTGCATCTTCTTCCGGTTTTCCATACCGGTTTCAGGTTGTTGAAAACCGTTTCCGGGCGCCGGCAATTGTTTTTATTCATGTATAAATCGCGGTGCTATACGAAACCGCAAAAAAGTCGTTGTTTTTTTGAACTGATGTAAATATGCAGGATATTTTTTTTATAGCAGCCAAAAATAATATTTTTTTTAATCCGCCAAAGTGAAATTTCTTATATCTTTTTATTATTTACATTCATTTTCGGTCGATTTATAATTCCTTATGCATAATTATATGGCCGCCAGACGATATTTATCATACCTTTGTTTTCGAAAATTTTAGAGAGTGTCATTGAGGAAATGTACGTGAAAGCGTATTTTGTTGTAATGAACAGTGATTTGTTCGTAAACGGGATATTTTTTGTTCCGTTTGTTTGCAAACTGGAGAGAGTGATCGATGTCTACGGTATCTTTTTAACTGTTTCCGGCTCTACTGCAAAGCAGGCCGGACAGTTTTTTTTTCTTCACCTGTTTTTTTTCTGCCGGAGCGCATCAGCGTCCTTTTCCTGTCCGACCGAACATGATGCTCTTTATACTGCGCACGGCGTAAATTTGCGGATTTCAGTCATTCAGTTATTCAGTTATTCCGAATACGCCTGTTTATGCCGCGCACAGTATATTCTCGCAATAATTTAATGTATAAGTAAAATGTATGAACAAATGAAACGCAATTTTATTTTTTTCGTGACGGGGCGTATGGGAATACGTCTCAAAAGGTGCAGTATGGCGACGTCTCGCCGTGTCATGATTCTTGCGGCTGTTCTTTTGACAGCCGCAAAAGCGAATGCCGGCCAGGCAGGAATACCCGGCGCCGGCACGACCCTGGCTCCCGGCAGTACTGCGGCTATCAGCAGTTCAACCGTTTTTCCGTTAAAGATTCTTAGCGATGGCGTTTACACCATAGAAGGAAACTACCGCGGCGACTACGGTCCGCCGCTTGGCTATGCCGGCTTGCAACTCACTCCCGCACAAAGCATGGAACGGAGAGAGCCGTGGAAAAATGTCGCTTCGACCGGTCTTATTCTTCTTGGAAATTCGAACCACGGTATTTACGTGAAATACGGGCTGAAAAACGTGACCGTCATCCTGAAGAATGTGGGTCTGCTGACACAGGGTGCAGACAATGCCGCTTTTATTATCGACGGCATGGATGCGACAAACGCTACTGTAGCCACAACCTTTCAGAACCATGCCAACGGGTCGAATGTAGTGCTCAGACTGGAAGGCAAGAACATGCTTTACAGCGGCAATATAGTAGCCTGCAACCGCGCAGGCCTCGAAATCTGGAAAGGAAGTACGGTGTATATCGAAGGCAACGGCGCTTTGCTGGCAAAATCTTCTACTACGAGGAATTACAATTCCAGCGCATTTCCGCGTCTGGCGACTCATCCGCATCCTCAAGGTTCGCCTTACTGGGATACGACCGGCGATGCGTCCATTCAGGAAAACGTTAAGTCGTCTGCGAGCGGCGGCAGATCCGGTGCAGCCGGTATCGGCTCAGGCGATGTAGGCGGGAGCGGCGGCAATGTGGTAATCCGCGGGAATCCTACGGTGATAGCCATCGCCGCCTCGCACGGCGCCGGTATCGGCGGAGCATGGGGGACAGGAGGCATATATCACTCTGATGTGCTGATCTATGGCGGTATGGTAGAATCGTGGGGCGGCGAGCATGGCGCCGGCATCGGCGGAGGCTGCGCAGGCGGCGACGGTTCCATCGTCGTCTTGCCTACTGCCAATGTATACTCCGCCAGCTATGCTGCGAACAGAGCCATGCTGGGGCAGATGGCCAACGTGATCTATTTCGGCAATCCGGACGATTCGCGGCTGGCGCTATATACGGAAGATTACCGCGAGGTGGACATGTTTCTCGACATGAGTAAAAATCCGGCCGTCAGATCTGTCGTCGAACGACTGGGCGGCGGCATGAATCCGTCGTACCTGCCGCTGGGCAAAACGAGAAACAACTGGCCGGACAGCGACAACAACCAGCACCGTCCTAACTACAACGACTGGGCGGCAACGACAAGTCCGGCCATCGAACGGGGCGCAGGAAAGTACGTATTGCTGCTTAACGGAGGCTTTGTGCCTCAAAACACGAATGTGGCGTTTCTGACCGCTGCCAAAACGGAGAAAAACCATTCTTACAACCCGGTAGCTACAACAAGCGATAACGTCTCATATTTGTGTAATTTGACTACCGCCGGAGGTCTGTCTACGTACGGTCTCGATTATCCGTCTCCTTTAGACAGTTATAACAGCAATTTCCCCACAGCCGTGCATTATGCTCCTGCCGCACCCCAAGGCCGGTCTGTTCCCCGTTTCGTAATGATTGCGCCGACATATAATCCCAGCGTATCGCTTACTCCGCTTTTGGCGCCGAATCTGTATGTGGGCTATCCCGTGACGTATCCGAACAACAAAATCACGCTGACGATCGGTAATTCGGGCAATCAAAAGCTCCATAATCCCCATATTACGATTACGGGCAATGATTACGAACTGATTTCGAATCCGGGCACATCGCTTCAGTCTGCCGTCAACACGACGCTTGCCGGTCTGCTCGCATCCGATGCCGGAGGGAAGTATATTCCCGTCGGCGCATCGTTCAGCCTCGAATTGCGGCTGAAGGCAGGGAAAAATCCGGGATCGTCGTATGACGGATGGGTGCTGTTCAGTGCAGACAATCTGCAAGATTTTCCTGTCCCAAAAAAATTCAACATCAATGTGCTCGACAAGTTTATGCTGCCGCCCGACCTGGTGATGGAAATGCCGACAGACTCCATCGTCAGCGGGCCGTTCAGTATCCGCGCCAGGTTCAAAAGCCAGACGGGCGTCTATCCGCACGCGGTGACTGCTCTGAACACAAGCGATATCTTTGTGGACTACGGCACGGTCACGGCCGTTGCCGGCGACCCGATGACGGAGGGTCCGGCCGGATACTTCTCCGACTGGATAATCGACATCACTCCCAATTCGGGACTGCACAACATGACGTCGATCTCGACCGTCGTAAAACAAAATTCGGGCAAAGATTCCATAGGCGCCAGCACGCAGACGGTATCATCGCCCAAACGTGTAACTTTCAGCACTCTTGGACCGTATGTAGCCTTCAACACCGGAGAAGGCAGCACACTGCCCTCGCTTGATACTATCCTGATATACGTCAACGGCAACGGACTTGCCCCGGGCAAGAAGGACAGCGCATATGTCGCCGGAAACCAGTTTACGGCGCCGGGATGCATAAACAGCCTGAGAACGAACTTCACCCTGACGCGACTGCCTTCGACGACGCTCGACATCGGGACGGCCGGGCAGTACGAACTGACCGTCGCCGGCAACAACTACCTGAAGATCGGCTCTCCCGCGCCGGCCGGATTCCCAAACGGCAAGTATGAACTGCACATCCCCGGCAACTTCATCCATAACTACGACGGCAACTATCTGGCGAATACGACGCTGCATTTCAGCATCCAGAGGCCGGAAATACAGGACGGCGCCGGTCTGGGAGGAAACGTCATTCCCTCCACGCTGGGCGCCAGCGGCGGACCCGTGCGGATATGGGTCTACGGCAAGCATCTGCTGGCTGCCAAAGGGTCGCTGGTCATTGTATTCCGGAATGCCATTCCCGGCTACACGGCCAATCACGAGGTATACGTCCCGTCCGCCAATTTCACGGACACCACCGCATACGTCGATGCCATCCTGCCGCCCAACATGTCCGACGCAACACAGTCGTATGACTTTACGATACGGCTGTACGGCCGGTTGCCACTGACGGACGTCGCTCCCGACCTTACGGTAACCGTCACTCCGGCAACGGCCGTGATCGACACGACGCTGACTGCGAACGGATACAGGCACGGACTGCACGTCTGGCCATACACCCAGTCTTTCGAAGGCGGCGACGTAAGCTTAAATATAGCCGGCAGCAACCTGTTCCGACTCATCCACGCGCCCAACAGCAATCTGAGGATTCGCATAAGGAAAGACGGCGCGTATATCTCTACCGTCATACCCGTACCCATGTCACCGACGCTGGGCGACGTGGTGATTTCGATGAACAACGGCTTCCGTACGGAGAAAAACCTGTCGCCCAACCCCGTGAAATACGTCTGCGAACTCTGGTACGACGTAAGCGGCGTACCGACGCCCGTAGCAGGAACCGTTCCGGGACAGCCCTGCATTGCTGACAGCATGACAGTGCAGTCCGGCATTGCCGACATTGTACAGGAGTTGAAAAAGACGCATCATGTCGTATCACAGCGAGTGGCCAACACGCCGCCTGCGGTAAGAACCTGGCTCGTGCCGCAACTCAACGCCATCGACATACTGCGCCGCTTTGGCCTGACGGTTTCCGAAAGCGACATCATATATACGGCCTTCGACCCGGCTGTCGAAGGCACCGCGACTGTCCCGAAAGGATGGAACGGTCATTTCGTCTTCACGCTGAAACTGCACACCGTGCCCGAAATCGAAGTAACCCTCAATACGGGCGAAATCGAAGCAGTGGCCATGCCTCCCGTAATGCTCACCCGCGAAGTGATTTTGCAGAGAGCGACGGGATACGTGACCGACCCGCCCGCCGGCGGTCATCACATCGAAAGCGGACAGGACTTCACGTTCTATCTCGTCCCGATCAGCGACAGTACGCGCATGAGCATACCGAAAGTGACGACCAGCCGACGCATCGGCTCCGATGCCGAAGGCGTTGTCATCGAACCGAAAGAGGACGGGGCATACTATCTTGTGACCATCCACCGGATACAGGAATCCATTACGATTTATATCAACAAAGATTCCATCTCGGCAAACGAAGATATCGCCGCGACGAAAGTGTGGAGCGAAAAGAACCGCCTGTATATCCGTTCCGTCGAACCCGGCCAGGCGCTCGTGTACAACGCTCTGGGGGCATTGTGTACGACTGTCCGGATAGAAGCGGGCGAGCCTGCCGTCGTGCAGTTGCCTTCCGGACTGTATGTCGTCGCCCTGAACGGCACTGTCCGCAAAACGCTTGTAAAGTAAAAACCGAATCAATAACAAAACAACAAAGTAAAAACAAAAAGATATGAACAGACATATATTTATATCGTTCGAAAGAAGATGCATCCGGCTCGGACGCATCGTTTCCGCTCTTGCGGCAACCGTCGTGCTTGCCGCCTCCGTGCGAACGTCCGTCGCCCAGAATCTGGGCAGCATCGGGCAGGCGACCAGTTCTGCGGCACCCTACAATACCGTATATTTCGGTATTTATCCGCAAACTTTTTTTTCGACGGCGCTTGAAGCCATGGACCATTTACCCATGCCGATTACGCCTGCCAAACCGTTCGTCACAGTATCGGACAATCAGAAACTGAACGGCGGAGCATTGTCATTCGGCCACCTGCCGGAGCAGCAGACCAGTATCATGTATGTGGAGCCGCTGAAATGGCAGATTGTGAAAGACAACGCGGAAGGTTTCCAACTCTTCACGGACGGCAATGTGGACATGCATGCGTATAACAGTCCGGCAATAAATCCGTCGTGGGACGGAACATGGAACAATGCCTCGATACGCGCCTGGCTCTTGTCCGGTTTTTTGAACGGACACAGCCACAGTTCGATCCCGCCGGTATACAATGCGTCGCTGACTTCCTATCCCTCGGGGACGCCCGGACAGTACAATCACTTGATAGGATTGACATATCCCCATTCTGACCTGCCCTCGCCTCCGTCCGGTTCTACCACCGCCGCGTGGACTGCCACGGGTGATGCCGCGCAGACGGATTTCTTCACGCAGGCAGAAAAGGACGCCATCGCGCCGTCGCTTCTGACGAACCCGACGTTTGGAGCCAATCCCGACAACGTAACTACGACGGATATGGTATTCCTGCCTGCCGCAGACGTCGTCGAAGAGATATATCCCAATGCCGCACACCGCAAAAGCGTGAATACGCGCTATGTGATGTCGTACAGGAACACTACTTCGGCGCCCGACGCCGACGACTGGCTTACACGTACGCACAGCACGGCGCCGTTTCCGGGATATGTGACGCAAATCACGCGGAGTACAGGTGCGCCAGGCCCCGAAGCGGCCATCACAAAAAAACCTGTACGACTGTCTCTGCATCTCAACCGGGACAGGATACTGATGGTGTCGCACAGCAAACCCGCAGCCACGAGCACATCGTTTACCGCTACGTCGCTTTCGCCTTCGGGCACACTCAAACTCACTCTTGTAGACAATGCGATCCCGACGTTTACGGCAACTTCCGGCGTATCGCCCGTAGACGGATACATCCCCGTCAGCGGCTCTCTCGCGCTGAACTGCAATGGCGGCAAAGGCGGTGCGAATTCGTATATTTCCTGTCTGCTCGAAGACAAAACGGGAATCAGATATTACACGAAAGCGGCGACCTGTACGGGGGCGGCCGCGACGGTCAATCTCAATTTCGCAGGAGTAGCGCCGGGTACCTACACGCTAAAAGTCTTCAACGAAATCGTCAATTCGACCGGCAAGCCGGATTATGCCTGCAAACCCGTACTGTTCGACGCATACATGGCAGGCGGGACGCTTGTGGCTCCACAGATTTCGACCGTCACGCTCCCGGACGGTTTCATGGGGCGACGATACAGTGATACGGTGAAACTTTCCGTCCCCGGGTCGCCTGCGCCCACATTTGTCCTGAGCAGCGGGACGTTGCCTCCGGGACTGTCGCTCAACGCCGTCACGGGAAGAATATCCGGCACTCCGGATACCGGCTCGACCGGAAACTATACGTTCACAGTCAGGGTAAAGAATCCGGCCGGATTCGACGAAAAACAGTACAGTTTCGCTATAAACGAAATCATCCCGCCGGTGATCATCACTACGCAGGCCGTTCTCGAGGCTGCCGACTCGGCCAAAGGCTATCTTGCCATGCAGTATGTTTTCCGGTTCAAACTCAAGGCCGGCACCGGGCTGCCATCCGTGAAGTTCTACAAGACGACCGGCAACCTGCCCTCCGGACTGACGCTCGACGCGGACGGCACGCTGCACGGCGTACCCACCTCCGTCGAGACCCAGAACTTCACGATATGCGCCGAAACGGAAGGAACGTACGACTACCAGTCGTATACGATATCTGTTCTCGTGTCGTCGGCAAACCCGATACTTCCGGTCTTTGTCACGAAAGATCTCGGCTCGTCGGCGATTGTGAAGGAAAACGAACCTTTTGCCGATACTACCATACAAATCACCGGCAGCCAGTATATACATATACTATATGCTCCGTCGACATTTCCGACCGGAATAGCATTCGACCCGTCGACCGGCAAAATACTCGGCACTCCAATCCAGGGCACGGCCGGGACATACAGCCTGCATTTGTGGGCGAAGAATCCGGCCACCAAACCGGTCAAACCGACCGGTCCCGATTCCGTCGGCATCACCTATACGCTTACCGTGGTGGCAGCCGGCGTGCCGGTAATTACTACGCCCTCCGTGCTGCCTGCCGCTCCGCAGGGGCAGTTCTACACCGCCAGGATCGTCGCCGACAGGCCTGCCACACTACAGTGGCAGGGAGGCATACTGCCGTCCGGACTGTCGCTCGACGTATCGTCGGGTACGCTTTCCGG
>JAIRLL010000404.1 GCA_031259505.1 Tannerella sp. | reverse complement strand
GTATGCGCCTGTTTCCACGCCGCTGGTATTCGGTGTTGGCGACGGTGTGACGGTCGACGGATGCCGGCAGATAATTTATACCTGCGAAGCGCCGGCAGGCTCCGCTGCAAATCCGGCCGGCAACACCTGCCTGGTCGTCGGCGGAAGATACAGGAGCGGCGCGGTGACTTACTACAGGATAGACTTTGTCGGAATGGATGGCGGTCAAAAGGTGTTCCTTCCTCTGCTGCGCAACAATTATTATCTGGTAAAGATCGTGAGCGTGAGCAGCAGAGGTTATGCCACACCGGATGAAGCGCTGACGTCGCCTCCCGTCAACATGGAAACGGTTCTCCTGAACTGGACGGAAAAGGACATGAACAATGTCGTTTTCGACGGGAATTACATGCTGGGCGTATCGACCGGCCGGCTGGAACTTTCCGCCGATCCGCAGACCGTCAGGGCGGCCGGCAACAAGCTGACCGTCATGTCTTCCGTGCCGGGAGGCTGGACAGTCGAAAAGATTACGGATCAAAGCGACATGCCCGGCACGGCAAACTGGCTTACCCTCTATTCCGCCACGCCGACGGCAACCGGCGAGATATTCGTCTGTGTCACGGAAAATACATCTGCGGTCGAGCGTAAAGGCTACATACACATCCGCTCCGGGAAATTGCAGTATCGTGTAGAAGTAGTTCAAAGCGCAACGCACGGTTTCGGACTGGAAATAATAGATAAACAAACCTGGCAGGAAATTTCCATGCTTGATTTTGACCGTACGGCCGGACAGGAAAAAACGTTCAAAGTGATATGGCGACCGGCGACTGCCGGCGTGACGGTTACCGTTTCATATCCGGTAAATGGATTTTCGGGAACCGGTGTGCCGTCAAACAATACCTCGATCACCAGCCCGGACGGCTGGTATAACTGTACGATTCGAACCGGAGCCGTTTCGGATAACACGCTTACGCGCCTGGATTTCACCCTTTCCGATGGCATGAACATAGCCGTCAAAACGCTGTTCATCCGTCAAAGAAATAACCCTTAACCACCTCTGTACGGGGCATATTCACACATAATAAAAAAAGAAAGAGAACAATGAAAAAAGACAATATAAATATACGAAGAATGATGCGGGCTGTTTTGCTTCCGTGTCTTTTCATGCTGGCCTGCACGGCCTGCACGCTGGAAGAAGAGGTGATCGACAACGGCGGAAGCACGCCTGTGGCAAGTAGCGACGCACGGGTGAACTTCTCGATCACAGTGCCGTCGCCGGTGCAGACGCGGGCTGCAAATCCGGACGAAGGGGCGGTCGACAGGGTGTATCTGCTTCTGTTCGAAAATATCGGCGGCGTCAGGACATACCGTTACCGGATAGTGGCAGACAATATCAGCGCCGTTTCGGGTACGCAAAAAACATTCAGTGCAATCCTGCCCATGGGCGTATATGATATTGCAGTGCTTGCCAATGCGACGGAAATAATCAACGGCAGCGGCATCTCTTTCGGCGACACGAAAGAGCAGGTGCTCGGTGCGCTTGTCGAAACAAATACCGGCAAATGGAGCCGCAGCAACATCCCCATGTGGGGGCAAAAGAACGACCAGACCATCGGCGAAGGAACGGATTTTACAGGCAGCAAGGCCATCCCCATGATTCGGATGATAGCCAAAATAGAAATAGACGTCACTCCCAATGCGGCGGGCACGAACAGCGAGAATTTTTCGCTGACCGACATACGGCTCTACAATTACAGTTCGCGGGGCACGCTCGTCCCCGACCCGGGCAACTGGCAGCCGGCCGAAACGAAGGTGACATATCCCACCACACCCGCAGGCGGTTATGCCACCATGCGCTATCCGGACAAAGAACCGCTGGTTTTCGATTCGAAGATATTTTACACCTACGAAGCGCCGGCGGGAGGAAAGGGCGCGGCAATGGCCTCCAATACCTGCCTGATAATCGGCGGAAGCTATCGCGGCGGAGCGCCTTCATACTACCGCGTGGACTTTGTCGACAAAGGCAGCGCTCCGGACGCCTTTCTGCCTCTGCTCAGAAACCATCATTACCTGGTGAAGATTGTAAACGTCGCCGGCGACGGCTATCCCACACCCGAAATTGCATTCGAGACCGTGCGCTCCAACATGGAAGCGACCATCGTCAGATGGAACGACGGCGGGATGGACGATGTGGTCGTCGACGGCCAAAACTCGCTCGAAGTATCGAAAAGCGCGTTTACTTTCCTGAACACTGCGCTGACGGCACAGACGGCAGACAACCGCCTGACGATTCGCACCACCGTCGCAGGCGGATGGGAAATCGAAAAGATTACGGACGAAAGCGGTTCGCCCAACACGGCAACCTGGCTCACGACAAGCGAAACATCATCGTCCGACCCGTCGAAAGACATTTACCTCTTTGCACAGGAAAACAGGACAGGAGCCGAACGGACGGCCTGCATCCACCTGCGCGCCGGACGGCTGTCCTTTCGCGTGACGGTCACACAGAAAGATGTTTTCGACATCCACATTACGGACAGTAACGGAAATGACATCACCGAACTGACATTCCCGCTCCAGGGCGGAACAAAGACTTTCAACGTGGACTGGGAGCCGGCTACGACCTCCGTAACCGCCATCAATACCGCCGTGGGAAAAGATGCCGACGGAAACTCCGTATACTTCTCCGGCACAGGATTGCCGAACCCGGGCGCCGGCGTGGTCACCATCACCGGCGGCTCGAAAACATATAGCGTGCAGGCCGACGCCTGGACAGGCGATCCGCTGATACACCGGGCGACAAAAGTAGACTTTACCATCGTCGACGGAGCCGAAATCGTGACCCGCTCAATGTTCCTGCGTCAGTTTGATCTGTCTGTCGTGCCCGTCATGCCTTCCACCTTCTTCCTCCTCGACGGCGACGTGAAATTCATCGGCGTCCGCTCCAACACCACATGGCAAGTCATCGACGTGATAGATAATGACAATATCATTACCAACAAGGCCGAACTGATCGGCAAAAGCGGAGGCATGAATATCTCTGCCAGAGGCGAACAACTGTCGTTCCGGCTCAAAGACCTGATGGACAACACAAACACATCCGTCCATGTGGCATACATCTGCATCCGCGATGCTCAGGGTAAAGATTATTGGGTAACCATAACAGCCCGTGCCGTATACAAAGTCGGCAATCTGCTGGTATGGCCGGAAGACATGCCCAACACAGACCGCAACTGGTATCAGTTGTCCGACGTGCCCGAGGATACGGACGACGCAGCCACCCCGCCTCTCGGACCGCGCAATCCGACCGTAAACCCGCTCAGTTGCGCCGCCATCGACTCCTTGAATAAAGACGACTGGCGACTGCCTGCAATAAATGAATTAGAAGAGATTTTCAAATATGTCAAAAGCAACGGAGGATACGACAAATACGGAATGAAAAACGCGGACGCCAAGGGAGACGCAATAGCAACAGATTTGGTACTCGGATACTGGACAGCCGAGACTCATCAGAATATTTACAGTATGGCATTTATTGCAGGATATAATACTGTCGGCAAAAAGATAGTCATTGGGGCTAATTCGAAAGGACATATGGGTGTCTATGGCGGCAGTTATGGTCAGTGGCCGATATATGCCCGTTGCGTCCGAACCAAATAAGCGCTTCCTCGACAGTAGAGACGGTTCTCCTTCAGATTCAAATCCCCGCAGACAATCCGGTTTGCGGGGATTTCATTTTGAGGATGGGGCTGTCTCAAAAGCCTGTTTTTCCGTCATCGCAACGCAAGGCAGGGCATACCGATTACTTCAGGCTACGCCTTCGCTGGTGACGGAGGCGTGCACCGCACCATGGCATGCAGCTACTTTCCGGTCGATTTCCCGCTTCTGTGCATGGACAGAAGTTACTTTCCGGTCGATTTCCTGTTTCTCGCCATGGCGGAAGCAATCCAGTAGAATAATATCGCAAAATTACACCGCGCACAGTATAATCATTGATTATTCATCTGTTTTATTCCCTTTATTAAATGCTGTTAAAGGTTAATTATCCTCATTTATATTGAATTTGTTGTGAAAATAAAAACATTTTCAGTAGCTTTGTGTTCATTTTTTCTTAAACTTATATGAGGCAGTTAAAAATAAACGTATCCATCACCAAACGGGGAAGCGAATCCCTTGAGAAGTATCTTCCGGAAGTTGGAAGACTGAAACTTATCTCGGTAGAAGAAGAAGTTGAACTTGCTCGAAGAATCAAACAGGGCGACAAGGCTGCAATGGACAAACTTGTACTTGCAAATTTGCGTTTCGTTATTTCGGTAGCAAAACAGTATCAAAACCAGGGTATAGCCTTGCAGGATTTGATTAGCGAAGGAAATCTGGGACTGATCAAAGCGGCAGAAAAGTTTGATGAAACACGAGGGTTTAAATTCATTTCGTATGCCGTCTGGTGGATTCGGCAAAGCATCCTGCAGGCTCTGGCCGAACAGTCGCGCATTGTACGCCTGCCTCTTAATCAGATTGGAAATCTGAATAAACTGTCCAAAGTGAGTATAAGGTTTGAACAGGAAAATCAACGCAAGCCCTCGAACGAAGAGTTGGCGGAAATAGCAAATATACCGGTCGGGAAAATCCCCGACTCTCTTGGTTTTTCAAGTCATCACATCTCGGTAGATGCGCCTTTTTCCGATGACGACGACAACAATCTGCTCGACGTGCTTGTGAATAAGGATACGCCCATGGCCGATGGGAATTTGATTAACGAATCTCTTTCGGAAGACATCAACCGAACCCTCGCCACCCTTAGCGACCGCGAACAGGACGTCATTAAACTGTTTTTCGGAATCGGCACACAGGAATTGACGCTTGAAGAAATCGGCAACAAACTCGGCCTGACACGCGAACGTGTGAGGCAAATAAAAGAAAAAGCCATCAAAAAACTGAAAAACAAAAGCAACAGTTTGTTGAAGAGTTATTGCTGAACGTAATTCATCGCCAATATACTTTAGTAAGGGATACGAAATAAACAAGATATAATACTTTATACTGCGCGCGGTGTA
>JAIRLL010000358.1 GCA_031259505.1 Tannerella sp. | reverse complement strand
GGGAAACCGGCTTTTTTCACTTCGTCACGGAAATAATCCATTCCCCTGCGCGTTTCTTCCCAACTTTTGCCGAAACTTTCCAGCAGTAAATCCGTCCGGTAGATTGCAAATACCGGTTGGCCGTCGATTTTGAGATAGTTCGGTTGCCTGAAAAAATGATTGATCACATGCGCAACTACGTTTTTGTAGTCTTCCCAATCGACCGTACCCTTCCATATCAGCGTATCCGAAGGATATTTGTAGATGTTTAGCAAAGACCCCGTAATGTGATGGTTCGCCCACATGAGGTAAAAATTCATCTTCCGGCTGTTCGGCGCATGGACAAAGGCATTGACCGTGCTTTCCAGAAACGGTTTCCCGTCATACCAGTACCAGTCGAAGATAAACGTATTTACTTTGTGATCGGAAGCTACGTTAATCCATCGTTCCATCACATCCGGATCATCGTCCGGTTCATATCCCCACAAAGGCTGTTTGGGCTGATCGTGTCCGTCGAAGAGTGGCTTGGCTTTTTTAATCATCTCCCACTCGCCGGGTCCATCGTTCCAAAACAGTTCCTTCCCCCGCTCGTCGTCGTGACACGAAGGCCAAACCCATGCGGCAACAATATAATCGTCCTCTGGCTGCCGCTGTTGATCATCACTACAGCCAGTTATCCATAAGCATACTGCAAAGCCTGCGATACTTATGCATACCGTCGCCAGGGCAACCGGTAGTGTTTTTAATTTGATTGATGTTTTTTTATTCATAATATTTTTTAGTTTGATTAATATTCTTCTATTCATACCGGCATCGTCGAAAAGTTCCGCAAATATAAGAATAATACTTTAATTAACCGTATGCTTCAACTTACCGAACGCCGGCAGGGTTTCACAGCGAATGACGCAGTTTGTCGAATCTGTCTAAAACATTCCTGAATACACCCCGAATATACGGGGTCACAGAAAAATAACCGGTATTGACGGAATATCCGTCTTTCAGTTGATACTCCATCTCCTTGAAAAACAATTCCACATTGATCTTCATAGCCTCCCTGGTAGTGAGAGCGTTTCCATGTTCAACGGCCGAATCACAGATGTCGTCGATGTTTAACGCGCGTTCGGAGATGACTTTCGCATAGAAGTCGTCGGGATCTTCCGTCAAAAGGGTTGGAATCAATATCGCTTTGATGCGATGAAAAATTGTTGCCATAAATTTGGTTTTTTAGAATGAATAAATAAGGGTATGCAACCGTTTCATGTACGCAATTGCATACCCCCCCTGTTTCAAAAATTTAATATCCGGGATTCTGTATCACTTTTCCCTTTCCTTCGTTGATGGCGCTTTGCGGGATGGGCATCAGCGTCATAAACTCCTCTGCCGTGGTCGAACCCTTGTATTTGCGTGCATACTCCACAAACTTACCATGACGTATCAGGTCGGATCTCCGGTGTCCTTCCCACCACAACTCCTGTCCACGGTTGAGCAGTACCTTGTCGAGAAAGTCGGCGACGTCGCTGAAATCGGCCTGGGTGTAGGGCGTGATCCCGGCACGGATACGGACGGTATTCAGCAAATCAATCGCTTCCTGCGTGATCGCGTTGTTTTTGCGGACAATCACCTCCGACAGCGCCGTCAATACATCCGCATAGCGATAAATGACCCAGTCCACCTGGCTTCCCGATCCGACTGCGACAGGGTCTTCCCCGTATTTTATGGGAATCGCTCCCTTGTCCAGAATCAGCGAGGGAGATTCTTCGTTGTAACGGATGCCGTCTGTTCCTACAAAGTCACCGATAAGCACGTTCAACCGTTTGTCGCTGGGGTCGAACGTATGATAAAACGCCCAGGGAACGCGGTAGCCACTCCATTTCGTCATATTCGGATTTTTAGTCGGATACATCGACGGGACACAATGTGCATACCACTCCGCCATATTACCATTCCTTGTGCACTGAAGCGCCCAGATAATTTCGGCATTTTTCTCGTTTTCCAGCGTGAAAATATCTTCGTATTCCGGCACCAGTTCATATCCGTATTCCGCTTTCATCAGTTCGCGGCCACATTCTTCGGCCTTTGCCCAGTCGCCCTCGTGCATGTAGAGCTTCATCAGAACGGTATACGCCAAGCCCCGTGTAAACCGACCGTAATCGGCATCGCCCTTTTTGTAATTGGCGGGCAATCCCTTGATGGCCTCTTTCAATTCTGTTTCAATAAACGAAACCATTTCTTCTTTCGATAAACGGGGCAACGTTTCTTCATTCAACGGATCCTGCAATACTTCGAGCGACGCCACCGGGATGGGACCATACCAGTCGTAAAAGATATAGCCCAGCCAACCCTTGCTGCAATGCAACTCTGCATTCAGCCGGTCTTTTACGGATTGTGGCATATCAACGCCGGCAATGCGTTCGATGGTCAGGGTTACTGTACTGATAGACCGTACCCAACTGTACATATCTGTTACACGATCGCTGTTCACCGTCAGATTTACATTCTGCAAATCGGGCAACCCCAATCCGCTCCATTCAATATCGCCCAGATCGGTCAACAGTTCACTGACCGTCTGATAACCGTTATTATTTACTTTAAATACGCTGTTCCAGTTTGTGCCTAATGTGTTATATGCGGCAGCCGTAACAAGCGCCTCGGCATCCTGCTGATTCTTCGGGAAAATGCTGGGATTAATTACATTATACATTTCCGATTCCAGGTCGGTACACGAAACAAGGATTGTCATTACAGACAATATGCATATTATTTTCTTCATATCTTCATTATTTAAACAGTTCATTAAAAAGTAATATCCAGCCCGAGGCTGAATGTTCTGAAATTCGGATAGGCGTAAGTGCTGTTATCCGTTTCCGGATCCAGCCCCTCGTAAGTCGTCAGGACAAACGGATTGTTTATATCTGCATAGATTCTCATACTGGAGAATACCGGGTTTTTGGCGGACACCGTATATCCGAGTGTAATATTGCGACAACGGATGAACCAGCTGTTTTTCAAGAAATAGTCATTGCTCCTCTTATAAGGTGATTCTGCCTCAAAAAAACCGGGACGGGTGGTATTCTGATTATCGTGCGTCCAGGCGTCCTTCATGGATACCGGCATGTTGTAGTTTTGCTTGATCTGATAAACAGACAGGTCGCTTACCCCCTGAATCAGCCATAAGTCTTTGTACGAGCCGTTTTTCAGCAACCCTAATTGTCCATAGAAATACACGTTCAGGTCGAAGTTTTTCCAGCGCAGCGTATTGTTCAGCCCCAGCAGATATTTCGGGTCGGTGGTTCCGAGGAAAACCTGGTCGGCGTCATCTAATTTGCCGTCCGGCTGACCGGTCTTGATAAATCGGCCGTTTTCGTCTGTCTTAATGGATCCG
>JAIRLL010000313.1 GCA_031259505.1 Tannerella sp. | reverse complement strand
CTCACGGGGCCTTCGCGCGACCTGCATTCGGGGCATTTCGGCGGAGCGGTGGCCAATCCCGTCAACGTGCTGTGTCGCCTGCTGGCAGACCTCGTCGACGCCGACGGGCGCATCACCATCCCGCACTTCTACGACGACGTCGAGGAACTCTCCGCCGCCGAAAAGGCAATGCTGGCGCAGGTGCCCTTCGACGAAGAAAAATACATGCAGTCCATCGGCGTGGCGGAACTGTCCGGCGAAAAAGGCTACTCCACGCTCGAACGCAACAGTTGCCGCCCCTCGTTCGACGTGTGCGGGATATGGGGCGGATACACGGGCGAAGGCGCGAAAACGGTGCTCCCCTCACGGGCGTTTGCCAAAGTGTCGTGCCGGCTGGTGCCGCATCAGGATCACGGGAAAATCTCGCAGATGTTCATCGATCACCTGAACCGTATTGCGCCGAAAAGCGTCAGTATAAAAATCGTGCACCATCACGGCGGACAGCCCTACGTATGCCCAATCGACCTGCCGGCCTACAAGGCGGCCGAGCGGGCGTTTGCCATCGCATTCGGCCGTCAGCCGCTGGCAGTGCGGCGCGGAGGAAGCATCCCCATCATACCCGCGTTCGAAAAAGCGCTCGGCATCAAAAGCGTCCTGATGGGCTTCGGACTGGAACGAAACGCCATCCACTCGCCGAACGAAAGTTTCGGGCTGGAAATGTTTTTCTCAGGAATCGAGGCCGTGGCAGAGTTTTACCATGCGTTCCGTTAGACCGTCCTTCTACAACAAAAACAAAACAGTCGCTTTGAACATTCTCATAAAATCCGCTGAACTGGACGGCAAGCCTGTCGACATGCTTATCGAAGGAAACCGCATTGCCCGCATCGCCCCGCATATCGGGGCGGAAGCCGCTGTGACGCTCGACGGACGCAGCAAGGCCGTGATACCGGGACTGATGAACATGCACACGCACGCCGGCATGACGCTCTTTCGCGGCTATGGCGACGACATGCCGCTGATGACGTGGCTCAACGAAAAAATCTGGCCGAACGAGGCCAAACTGACAGACGAAGACGTCTACTGGGGTACGAAACTTGCATGCGTGGAGATGCTGAAAAGCGGTACGACCACTTTCCTCGACATGTATCACAAGCCCGACGCCGGAGCGGCCGCCGTCGAAGAAATGGGATTGCGCGCCGTCCTGTCGGAAGTCTGTTTCGACCATTTCCGTCCCGAACTGTCCGAACGCTGCAAAAATATCATCACACGGCGCTTCTCTTCTCCCATGAACTGCAGCGTCCGCATCCGGACAGGCATCGGACCGCATGCCATCTACACCGTTTCCGGCGAACTGCTTCGCTGGGTGCACGATTTCGCCGAAACGCACGATTTGCCCGTACAGCTCCATCTGGCCGAGACCGAAGGCGAAGTGAACGACTGCATTGCCCGGTTCGGCACAACGCCGGTGCGATACCTCCGCAAGCTGGGTATCCTTTCGCCGCGCCTCGTCCTGTCGCATGTGCTGCACGTCGACGACGACGAAGTGCAGATGCTCGCCGACTCGGGCGTCAGCGTAGTGCACAATCCGGCGTCGAACATGAAACTGGCTTCGGGCTATCGCTTCAAATACAGTGAAATGCGCAAAGCAGGCATCCGCGTCGGCCTGGGGACGGACGGATGCTCGTCGTCCAACAACCTCGATATGATTGAAACGATGAAACTGGCCTCGCTGCTCGGCAAAGCCTGGCGCAAAGACCCCGAAGCGCTCCCGTGCGACGAAATGCTTCACGCCGCCACCGAAGCAGGCGCCGCCATCACGGGCTTGCAGGCCGGACGCATTGCCGAAGGCTATCTGGCAGACCTTTGCCTGATAGACCTGAACCTGCCCGTCTTCAAACCCAACTTCAACTTCGTATCCAACCTCGTGTTTGCCGCCAACGGCAGTTGCGTGGACACGGTGATATGCGACGGGAAAATACTGATGCAAGGCAGAAAAATACATGGCGAAGAAGAAATACTGACACAGGCCGAACGAATGGCCTGCCAACTGACAGCACGACAATGAATACAAACACCACTTATCAGGAAACAGCCGACTATCTGGCTTCACGAACAGACGGGCGGCCTGCCACAGCCATCATTCTGGGCAGCGGACTGGGCTTGCTCGCCGGGCATATCGCAAATCCGACGGTCATACCCTACGGCGAAATCCCTCACTTCGTACGTTCGACAGCCACAGGACACACGGGAAATCTGATCTTCGGCACGCTTGGTGGCAGGAAAGTACTCGTCATGCAGGGACGGTTTCATTACTACGAGGGATACACGATGCAGGAAGTGACCTTTCCCGTACGGGTAATGAAATGTCTCGGGGTGAAGAACCTGCTCGTTTCCAATGCGGCGGGCGGCATCAACCGGACGTTTAAGGCGGGCGACCTGATGATTATCCGCGACCATATCAACATGCTGCCCAACCCGCTGATCGGGACGAACGACGAACGTTTCGGCACGCGCTTCCCCGACATGACCCGCGCCTACGACCGCGAACTGATCCGGCAGGCAGAAGCGATTGCCGCCGCAAACGGCATCGCGCTCAAAAAGGGCGTCTACGTCGGACTGACAGGCCCTTCGTTCGAAACGCCGGCCGAATACGCCTTCTACGGCTGCGCAGGGGGCGACGCCATCGGAATGAGCACCGTCCCCGAAGTAATCGTGGCGCGTCATGCCGGCCTGCGGGTTTTCGGCATGTCCGTCATCACAAACGAAGGCTACCATTTTGCCGATGATTACGTGAACGACGGCAACGACGTGATTGTCGCCGCCGGCAGGGCCGCAGAAAAAATGACGCTGATTTTTTCGGAATTAGTCAAATCCATTTAAAAACGATTCGAACAGTCAGACCATGAACGGCTCCGAAACATTATACCTGCTTCTCGAAGAATTGAGTAT
>JAIRLL010000066.1 GCA_031259505.1 Tannerella sp. | reverse complement strand
GCCACGTCAAAATAGACCGATCCGTTGCTTTCATAGGCATATCCGTTGTCGAGGATCTGTTTTACCAGCGCTATTTGTTCAATAATATGTCCCGAAGCACGAGGTTCTATGCTTGGCGGCAATACATTCAGCGCCTGCATCGCTTCGTGGTACCGAAGGGCGTAATACTGAACGATTTCCATCGGCTCAACCTGTTCGAGCCGCGCTTTTTTTGCAATCTTGTCTTCGCCGCTGTCGGCATCGTGTTCCAGATGTCCTACATCGGTGATATTGCGCACATAACGCACCTTGTAACCGACATGGCGGAGATAGCGGAACAGCACGTCGAACGTGATGGCTGCGCGCGCATGGCCCATGTGGGGATCGCCGTATACCGTCGGGCCACAGACATACATCCCCACATGTGGAGGATATAACGGGGTAAAACGTTCTTTCCGGCGAGTTAATGTATTGTAAATATGCAAATTCGAAAACTGCTCCATACTTTTTATATCTATTTCACTAAGAGATGGCAAAGATAAGGAATTTTTTTTATACTTTTGCGCCCGAAAGATATTGAACTGTTAGCTCAGTTGGTTCAGAGCGCCGCCTTGACAGGGCGGAGGTCGCCGGTTCGACCCCGGCACAGTTCACATGCCGGCAATTCAAAGCGGCAAAAACACAGTGAAAACGCCGTCTTTATCCTCTATCCTTATCTTTTTGTTCAGCAGCAGTTCGAAGCGGTCGGCCAGATTGGACAGGCCAAGGCCATTGCGTTCCCCCATATTGTCGAGTTTGTGATGCACCGGATTCGAAAACACCAACTCGTCGCGGTCGTTGACAAAGACAGACACATTCATCGGGTTTTCGCTGTCTATCATGTTGTGTTTGACAATATTCCCCGTCAGAGGGAGCAACGAGAAGACGGGAATCAGCCTGTTTTTTTTCGATTCGGGGATGTTGATGTCGAAGCGCAGATTGTCGGCATAACGGATTTCCTGTAAATAGCGAAACGAGTCGAGGAAATCCAACTCTTCCCGCAGTTCGACCAGTCCCTTCTTGTCGCTTTGCAGGCTGTAGCGGAACACGTCCGATAACTTGTTGATATACTCAAGCGTCTGCTCTTTTTTGTTGCATCGGACGAGCGCCGACAAACTGTTGAGCGAATTGAAGAAAAAGTGCGGATTGATTTGACTGGCAAGCGCTTCGCAACGACTTTGCAGGTTTTCGGTTTTCAACTGTTCGATTTCCATTTCCCGTTCGCGCTGTTCGGCATACAGAGAGAGTACATATCCTGTGAACGCGCAAAGCAAAAACGTCACAACAAACTGAAACAAAAGCAATCCTGTAAAGCAGTCGACATGCTTGCTTATCAGTCGCGAAATCATCACGTACATGCCGTAGGCGACAGCCGTAATAAAAGCCGTTTTGAGCAATCCGGTGGGGAAAAAGCGGGATGACCGTTCGCGGACGTTTACCGTCAATAAGATCCACATCAGCAAACAGAAAAACAGGTAACGGTAAACAAAAAAGGAGAGATGCTCAACGATCTCGCTCTGCATGGACAGGCGCGACAATTCGGCGGACAAACCGATAATCCGCGGATAAACAATAAATACACCGGCCACGAGGCTGATGATTATCAATATTTTATCAGACCGGAGCTTATTAAACCATTTCTTTATCATACAGTATTAAAAAATTTCCGCAAAAGTATGGAAAATGATTTTCTCCAATGAGAAAAAGCACACCTTTATGACAGGCTATTTTTCGCGATAACCTTTATTTTTTCGCCTTCTATGTGATAATTGCAGAAGATTTAATTCTTTTGAGTATAATTTGGATTGGGAGCCTTGAATCTTTTGGCTTTCAGTATTTGATTTCTTTAAATTCTTTTTTTATTCCCATTATTAACCTTTGCAAAAGCAAAAAAAAATATTTCGCCCAATACAAAAATTACACTTTTACAACAGGTATTTTCGCGATAAACCTATAATTTTCGTTTTTGTAACAGCGATTGCAAAAGATTTGTTTCTTTTGGCTATATTTGTATGCAATAAAAATCGCGTATGAAGGTACTAATTGTAGAAGATGAAACTACTGCTTACGAAAACCTGAAAAGTATTATCTCGGAGGTTGAACCTGATGTGGAATTTTCAGGTCATACGGAAAGCATTATTCAAACAGTTAGATGGTTAAACAATCATCCGGCGCCGGATTTGATCTTTATGGATATACATCTTTCCGACGGTTCGGCATTCAACATTTTCAATTCCGTCAACGTCGATACGCCGGTCGTGTTTACTACGGCATACGACGAACACGCCATCGAAGCGTTCAAGGTGAACAGTATCGACTATTTGCTTAAACCCATTGAACTGAATGAAATAAAACGCGCCATTGACAAATACCGCAAATTGGCCACATCGATTTTTCACAACCGTTTCAGCGATCTGTCCCGCCTGATTCTTTCGGGACAGTTTTCCGACAAGCTGCTGATACCCGTTAGTAATGAGTTGATTCCCGTCAACGTTACCCAGATTTCATACTTCTACAGCAGCAGCGGCAATACATGCGTAGTGTTAAAAGATAATTCCAATTTTCATTACACCAGAACGTTAGACAGCATTTCCGATCAACTCAATCCGTCGCTGTTTTTTCGGGCGAACAAGCAGTTTATTATTTCGAAAGACAGCGTTAGAAATATCACCATATGGTTTGATAATCGCCTGCTCATCACGCTGGATGTCGATGTGCCCGAACGGATTTACATCAGCAAAAACAAAGCCTCTCATTTCAAGAAATGGCTGACTACGGGCTGAATTTCGTGAACGGAGGCGGGTATACCTGCTTTTGCCCTTGCAAAATCACGCCGCACGCAGTATAGTGCCGTTTTTTTTTGTACTTTTGTCACGCAAACCCAGATATGGCATACGAATGGCAACGATTTTGTTTCATGACATTGTATATGGCCCCGTCCGCAGTCGCCGTCTCGGCATTTCGCTGGGAGTCAATATTTCGCCTTCCGACGGCAAGCGGTGTACGTTCAACTGCATCTATTGCGAGTGTGGACTGAACGAAGAACGCCCGGCCACGGCAAAAGTTCCGCGACGTGAAGAAATATGCGAAGCGTTGAATGCGAAACTGTCGCAAATGGCGTCTGAAAATATATTCCCTGACGTCATCACTTTTTCAGGGAACGGCGAGCCGACACTCCACCCCGCCTTTGCAGGGATTATTGATGACACACTGGCGCTACGCGACCGTTGGTGTCCGCAAGCAAAAGTCGCTGTGCTCTCAAATTCTACCATGATATGGAAAGAGTCTGTTTTTCAGGCGCTGTGTCGTGCAGACGAAAATATTATGAAACTTGATTCCGCGACTGACACCTGTATGTGGCAGATTGACCAGCCCGAATCGGCGGATTTTACATGCGAACAAGTCATTCGCCAACTTTGCCGTTTCGGCGGGAAAGTGATTATCCAGACGATTTTCCTGCGTGGCGAACGCGACGGCCTCGCCATCGACAACACTGTCGAAGCGGAAATCGACGCATGGATGGATGCGATAAAAAAAATAAACCCGCGTAAAGTGATGATATACACCATCGACCGTGAAACGCCGATAAAATCGCTCCAAAAAGTGCCGCCCGACGAGTTGTACGCCATTGCTGCCCGCGTCAGGGCTGCGGGATTCGAGGTTTCAGTCTCGACGTAAAAATTTTCTCCTTTCACCTCCCACGCTTGACGCCTTTAACCGTATGGCAGACATTGCCGCGCGTATAAATCCGGAAGATATACACCCCTGCCTGCAACGATTGCGTATTGACTGTTTTGTCCGGACTGTTGAGTTGCAGGCACAGTTTCCCGTCAATGGCATATACCTCAATTCTGGATACATTAGATATCCCGCTAATTTCCACATTGTTGTCAAACACATTTGGGCGCAGTGCAATCGTTTCCGGTTTGACGGATTCGTTACTCATGGGTGCAATCTCCGCCTTTGAACTGAGGTCGCTTTCGTAGTTGTTGTACAGAGTAGATACCTGATAAGAAGAAGCTACCTTCAGATCTTCAGGGTCGACATATCTGCGCATCGAAGCGGATGCAGTACTTATTTTCACATTGTTACGGTAGATGTTATATCCGCTGACTTCGAGAAAAGCCATGGGCGGCAGGCTGTACAGGGATATGTCGGCCTTTTCGATGACCGCCGTGGCTGCCTGTATTTTTTTCGGACTTGCCGTTCCCTGCGAAATCGTGATTTCCGGTGCGGCTGCATATGTCAAAGGCAAATCGCCCTCTGTGGATGTGACGACGGCGGCGATAAAGAAATTCATGTTAAATTCATTGTCGGATTCGTAAAGCGATTCCCATTTTTCGGCGTCGTACGAGTAAATGTCACCTTTTCCGCTCAGGGCGGGGCCGGCGTCGCAGTACGCAGGGTAACCTCTTGGATTTTCAACGTATAAGGCTACGATTAACTGGCTGTTTCCGTCGATGACAAAAGGTGTCGACAGGGCGATGGTATTTGTTTCGTAATATGATGAATACGATGAACTGGCGATTTTCTGCCTGTAGACTCTGTTTCCCTGTGCGATGTAAATCTCGTATGTGTTGTTTCTGACCGGCAGGAATTTCACTGCGGTGAGCGTTTTACGGTGGAGCGGACTGATATCGTCTTTTGTCCATAGTTGTCCGAAATAGAACGGCTCAGCGCTTCCGCTTTCATCGTCGTCTATTATAAGCGATGTCCCGGCATGTTTTTCTCCCCAATATATCACTTGTTCATATACGGGGGATTGCCATGAAACGGCTACTTTCCCGGCGACGGTAAACACGGCAGACACGTTTGCCGGCGTTTTATATTCCGGCACAAAAAGAGATTGATTGATAAATTCCGATTCGTTGTTGTTGTCATACACAGCCGATACGCTGTAGTTGTGACTGCCATAATCGGACAATTCTTCCCCGTAGGAAAGATCTTTCGTCCGGGCTACACGCAAATGGTTGTCATATACATGATAAGCGCTTGGATTTCCCGCATCCGGCGCTCTCCATGTCAATCGTACCTTTTTATCGTAATAGGAGATTTCCAGGTTTCGCGGGGCAGGCAGAACGCCCGCATGATAACGACCTGTAAGAGACTGTGCTCCCGAATGAAGGGGGTCGAGCCAGATATCCATGCGCGTAGTGTCGCCAAAGGGGTATTTATTCCAGTGATAGCTCATCTTGCCGTAAAGGTTAAGCCCTCCCGGATCGAGACAGGTAGAATTTCCGCCTGTCAGTGTCCCGACAATCAGTTTGTTTTCATTGAACAGTGGCGCTCCCGACGAACCTCTCTCGGTAATGCCGTATCCGGTGGCGGTGGCGTCGAAAACGGCATTCCAGTGCGCGTGCAAACCGCATCTTATACCGTCGAGCGATTCGAACGTGTAATGCGAAACAGGACTGAGGAACGTAGATATAGCTTTGGAATCGCCCTGGGGATGGTGAATGCTTACTCCCGATTTTGCAGGAGTATCGCGGTTGTCCCATCCGTTATAGTATACATTATAAGATTGGGGAATCATTTCATTCAACAGCAGGAGCAGGCCGTCGGAGCGCCCGTTGATGTCGCTTACTGCAATTTTCCGGCATCCTGTCATGGTTCTGGTTTCTACCGGTGAGGTCGACGCCTCGCAGCCTTCGCGTTCGTAATGGAAATAGAACACCCACTGCGCCATGTCGTCTTCGGAAGCAGTCAGTTCACTGCTTCCGAACGAGCAGTGGTGAGCCGTAAGGATATACGGTTTCAAGTCTTGCGCAGTATTGTTCACCAGCGAAGCGCTGCAAAGGTATTCCTTTGAACCAATGCGCTGTACCATCCGGCAGACACCTTTTTTCTGATTTTGCCAGGTATCGCCTTCTTCACAGTTTACGTTCACCTCACATGCGCCGGCGCGCAATTCGACCTTGTCGCTACGGATGAAAAGGTTGTTGTATCCGTATCCGACGCCTTCTATTTCGATGCGGGGCGTTTCGTCCGAAGGCGCTGCCACGTATTCGAGCGTAAGTTCGTCGCCCGCGACAAATTCGGTAGCAAACCTCCCTCCGGCCGGATTGGTGCGACTTGTGTAAGCGCCCAGTATATGAGATTTTTCGGTATTGTATATGAACAGTTTTCCTCCTTCCGGAATGTAAAATTCACTGTAATAAAGCATCAGGGCGACGGCTCCTGTTGCTCGAATGGTCAGTTGCCAGATTTTCTCGCCGTCCGGTAACGTATGCCATTCGCCTGCGTTCTGAAGATTGTAATGCTTGTCGATGACGGTTCCGACAGCCAGAGGCAATCCCATATTTTCCGTTTGCCAATCGTCGATACTTTTGAGGTCTTGCACATTGAATGCCACAGGAATATTTTCCGTTGCCGCGCTACGCAACGTTACGAGTGACCGGAAACTCGGTGGAAGCCCTCCTTCGCTGATTTGTGCGGACAAATTCGACGCCTGTACAATAAACAAACTGACGATAGTTGCTACACAACTACGAAAATATAATTTATTAGTCATATGTATGTTATTCCGAGAAATTCGGCAACAAATATATGCGAAAATTCGGTTAAGTAATCCGTTTTAATACAAAAAAAAGCAAATGCTTTTCGACTGTGCGGCATAACGGTTTGATATTTAAGAATTAATTATCGTTTTTCTGCAATCCACAAACCAAGCAAAATAAGCGCAGTACCCAGCAAAATGAACGCTGTGACGTGTTCTGACAGCACAATCGAGGCGGTAACAATCGTGATTGCGGGCGAGAAATAAAGATAGCTGTTTGTTTTTACGATTCCAAGTTCGCGTATCGCCGAGTTCCACATTACATAGCATAGCGACGAAGCTATCAATCCGAGAAACAGCAAATTTCCCCATACTGCGGGACGCTGCAGCGCCGTGATCGAAAAGTGAAACGGTTCGTAAAGAAAATAAGGCAAAAGCGTCAGTATTCCGTACAGAAAAAGCCGGCGGGTGATGAACAGTGCACTGTAGTTATGGCGCAGCTTCTTCACCAGCAGGCAATAAACCGCCCAGCAGCAGATGGCGGCAAACGCGAGAATGTCTCCCAGGGGATTCATCTTCAGCACAAAATTTCCGTTCAGTATCACAAGCGCCACACCGGCCATCGCTACGGCCGAACCCAGCCGGAAGCCGCGCGACAGACGTTCGCCCAGCACAAAATGCGACAGTATGGCCGAAATCAGCGGTACGGAGGCGCATATCAGCGACACGTCGGTTGCCTGCGCGTAGATGAGCGCCGAATTTTCGGTCAGGAAATACAGCGAGCCGCCGAACACGCCCATCCCGGCGAAAAGCGCTTCGTCGTGCAGCGAACGGATGCGGTGCGTACGCGGATAAAGTATCCACAGAAACACGTAACCCAGCAGGAAACGGTCGAACATGATCTGCGCCGGCGACAGTCCTTCGTTCAGTAACACCTTGGAAGCGACCATTGTCGTGCCCCATATTACGGTCGTAATACCCGCCATGGCATGATACAGATAGCGATTGCGTTGCATATTAGTCGTAAGTCGTAAGTCGTAAGTCATAAGTCGCAAGTCGTATCTTAAAGTACATAAGTCGCAAGTCATAAGTCGATACCACTTACAACTTATGACTAAATGACTTACGACTAAATGACTTATGACTTACGACTTACGACTTATGACTTACGACTTATGACTTATCCCTGTATACGGACGATATACAACGCTGTGTACGGACGGTATACAACGCTGTGTACGGACGGTATACAACGCTGTGCACAGACGGTATACAACGCTGTGTACAGACGGTATACGGCGCTGTGTACAGACGGTATACGGCGCAGGCGGCGAAGTGTGTATCATCACGAATTTTCGCCGACGGTAAGCGGCAGGCTGTAGGTCAGCGTGCGTGTTTCCTTAAGAAAGACGGAACCCCGCGAGAAGCGCGTCCGTATCTCCAGCGTATAAATTCCGGAGTCCAGCAGGGGCACGCGGGCGATGACTTTCTTCGGATCGTTCTGCGTGAGACGGTGGGTAACGGGCGTTTCCTGGCCGGTCTGGTTGATGAAGAATATGCCGAGACCGGCTCCGTCGCCGGGGGCGATGCGGATTTTTTCGCCTTCGATGATAATATCGTCGTCGGGAGTAATCGTGCCGTCGGTTTTGCCGGTGGCCACGTCGGTGACGAGGCCGATGATGGCTCCGCTGTCTTTCACGCCGAGTACTTCGACGCCTACCTCGTCGAGGGCGGCGCGGAGTTCGGCCGAGGGCGTCTGGTCGACGGTGATGCGATGCTTTTCGGGGTCGAACCTGAAGAGGCTGCCCACCCACGCGCCGAGTACGCGGGGACTGATGTGCGACACGCCGGTGAGAATGCTGTAACCTTCCTGAATCTTCTTCACGCGCAGGCGGTCGGCGCGGTTCAGGATGTCGAGCAGGGTTTCGTACTGAAGCTCCGAGCCTTCGTCCTTGACGGCCCGGGCAATGTCTTCGTTGCGAAGGGTTTTGCCGACGGTTGATACTTCGGCTACATAATCGTTTTCTTCGTCTTTGGTAAGCAGGTTCAGCCTGAGCCATACTTTCCAGAAAAATTTCTTTGCACTCATGTTTGTTATTGTTTTAATTTTGTAAGGTAAAAGCTGGAGAAGTAATCGCGTCATGACCGTCCAGACAGTGGTCTGCCGTTAAAAACAGTGGACGCGCATCATTTATAAAACTGTATGGAAGTTCATCTGTACTGATCTGTCCATTCAGGTTTGTGCATATTGCACAGACTGTAAGCATAAATAATAATTTAATCCGTTTCATTGTTTAATAGGGTTTAAATT
>JAIRLL010000013.1 GCA_031259505.1 Tannerella sp. | reverse complement strand
ATGTATGATGTATGATGTATATCGACTGTCCGTGAACTGTTGAATTTTTATATACCGGAATCTCACATGACCAGAATTTTGTCTAAACGCCGGCTCAGATCAGTCAGTTTTTCCGACGTTCCGGAACTGCCCTGTTCAGTAGTGAACCATTGTCCCCGATAGCTTTTCCTGGCTTCCTTCATCACCTCAGCCCAGTTAACATCGCCTTCGGTCAGAGATACGTTGAAGCCTTTCCAGCGCCCTTCGGCATCGGCTTTCCGGCGGCTGAATTCCTTGACGTGTATTCGTCCGATTCGTTGCCCCAGGATACGAATCCACTGTTCCGGCCATCCGTAAGCTAATATATTCCCGCAGTCGAAATAAAACCCCGCCTGCGAACTGTCGAACTGGTCTATGTAACGACAAGCTTCCAGTGGACTGAGCAGAAAGTTATTCCAGACATTTTCGATACAGATGCGCACGTTCAGTTTTTCGGCTGCCGGTAACAGTTTTTTCATGCATTCGGTCGATCGTGCCCAGCATTCGTCGTATGAAACAGTTTGGTTCACCGTTCCCGGCACCACTAATATGGCGTCCGTACCATACGCTTTGGCGTCTTCCAACGCCACCCGTATTCCGTCCATCCCTTCTTCGCGTACTGCGGCATCCGGATCGGAGAGCGGTTTTTGCCAATGGGTAGAACAACATACGCTCGAGGCTACCAATCCCGTCGCTTTCAGCGCATCAAGCACTTCCGCCCGGTTCATGTGGCTGTTCGGTTCGACGCCTGCATATCCTGCGGCTTTGATGGCTTTGTAATTGTCCAACACGCTGCCATCCATTGTGACTGTCCCCCACATAATGGATTTTTTGAAAGTTGCGTCTGATGCGGCAGGAACGGAAAAGTGCATCCCCGCAGAACTCACAGAGGAGGAACGGCCGGCGAACGGTAATGTCAACGCTCCGGACGCCAATAATGTGCTTTTAATAAATTTACGTCTTTGCATAATGCTTGTGTTTTATATATGAACAATTATTGTGCAACACCTGCTACGGGTATTTTTTCCATGATATCCGGCACAGGTCCAAACTGATATGTCTCCGGACCCAGTTTCACAGTCGATGCCATGATTTGATCCCAAGTGACAAATTTGCCGGTATAGGCCGATTCGCGTCCCATGATTGCCATAAGGGTCGACTGGACGTGCTTTTCGACGTCGTTCACCGGCTGACCGGTACGTATGGCGGTAATCAGGCGGATGTGTTCCTGCACGAACGGGTTAGGTACTGCCATAGACTGATCGGCATCTCCGGGTTTTGGATGCGGATACTTCCATGCAACTGTTCCGTCAAGGTTGTAGATGGTATCGTAGCAATTGGTATAGCCTTCTGTACCATAAACCATAACGATGGTTTGGGTATCGCATCCGCCAATCTGTCGAGTAGTGCAATGCGCCCTGTGACCGTTTTCATAGAGATATTCGACGCTGAAATTGTCGTACATGTCGCCATTCACCCTGCGTTGCCGCCCACCGATAGCTTCTGCTCTGACCGGACGCCTGTCGCCTGTGAACCACGACATTTGGTCTATCTCGTGAATGAACTGTTCAACAATATGATCACCCGACGTCCAGCAGAAATTCACCCAGTTACGCAACATGTATTCCATATCGCTCCATTCGGGACGCCGCTGAATATACCACAGAGCGCCACCCATGCGTGACACGTGTGCGGAGACGATTTCGCCAATAGCGCCGCCGGCCACGCGTCGCCATGTCTCAATACAGTCTTTCTGAGAACGGCGGATGGTACCGCTGATTACCGACAGTCTCTGCTGTACGGCACGTTTTCCATTTACCATCATTTGCTTTGCTCCTGCAGGGTCGACAGCGCAGGGCTTTTCAATAAAGCAATGTTTGTTTTGCCCGATGGCATATTCGAAATGAGACGGACGAAACACCGGTGGCGTACAAAGCAGTACTACGTCGACTCCAGAATCAATGACCTTCTGATAGGCGTCGAATCCCAGGAAACAGTTTTCGTCCGCAATGCGTTGCCCTTTTTCTTCCAGCAACTTGCGGCAGGCGTCTAATTTGTCATTGAAAACGTCGCCAAGAGCAGTTATTTGCAGTCCATTTCCTGCATTCAGGAAATCACATGCGGCGCCCGTCCCGCGACCACCGCACCCGACCAGCCCGGCTTTGAGTGGGGCTCCGTCCGGCGCTGCACGAAGAATGTCCGGAACAGTTATTTCTTTCAACTTTTTTTCTTTGGTACCTGTGCCAGAACAACCGTTCAGGAATGCCGCTACGGAAACGCTTCCAATCAGGCCCGCCGCAGAACTTTTAAAGAAATTCCGCCTGTTCAATCCAATATGTGAATCATTTTTCATCTTTGTTTTATAATATTGTTATGTTATCCATTTCATCTTGATACTGTGTGATTTATGTCTTCTTTATCTGCATATTTCACAACACAAAAATACAAATTATAGTTTAATTTGCAAATTTTCTTTAAATCGAAATCGGCTAAATCTTTTATTGAGGTGCTATCAAAATTTTCATGTATCTTTGTCGAAAAAAAACGGATAAATAATGGGAGGCAAGAGACTTGAACGCCCGATATGGCTGAAATTGTATCGTCGGCGATACAAGCGCTCAAACACAGATATTCATTACTCCAACGCGTATGAAGTGTCGCTTAAAGGCGTAAGAATGGTACCCGAATTGGGGCTTTT
>JAIRLL010000410.1 GCA_031259505.1 Tannerella sp. | reverse complement strand
AGAGAGCGACCTTGTCATCGGCGTGCCCGTACTGCTCGGTAACGGCGGATGGGAGAAAATCGTCGAGTTTCCCATCAGCGACGCCGAAAAAGAAGCCTTCAAGGCCTCGTCCGATGCTACGCGCAAGGTCAATCAGATACTCTTTGATTCCGCCTTGCTGTAAAATACGGAGCAACGCGGGACTTCGAAAGTCTTTGTATTTCCCGGATTGTGAGACAATACATATTCCGTATTGGAAAAAAGAACGCCGCTGCCTGCCGTTGTGCAGGCGGGGGCGTTTTCCGTCCGGACCGGTGCACGCCTGAGATGAATCACGGTTCGGTCAATATCATTTGCAAAGCCGGGGCGTATGCAGGGAATTTCACCTTGCATTTTTCCAGAATATCCAAAGCAGCATTGCGGTTGCCGGTCATCGCCAGATAATAAGCCATATAATAATACGCGTCGAAGACATATCCGTTCTTTGCCATGCAGTCGTCCATCAGTTTCTTTCCGGCAGCCGCATTCCCGCTGTTTGCATAAATAATCGCCAGATTATAATAATATTTCGGGATGCGCGGAAAGTCGGAAATCATCTGTCTGCGAAATGCAACCATCTGTTCCAGATACTTCCGGTCGTTTGTTTTCCGAGCATACTGTTCATACATGCGGGCTGCAAAATTCAGGTTGTTTTCGTCCGGGCAGTATTCTACTAACATATTGACACAATGGGCGGACAAATCCACATTGTTGCCGTAAAAATACATTTCAGCCAAAGAAATCAATGCAAAGTCGTCGTAAGGATCCACTTCGAGAGCATGCAAATATTCAGCCATAGCTTCGAGAAACAGTTTCCGGCGCTGCTCGTAGTCGAGGGTCGTGTCATCGGATTTTTTACGTAAAAGCGTCGCACGGTACGCCGACTTATCGGTGCGTTTCAGTATCAGACAAATGGGTCTGCCGTCCACTTTGATTGTATGAACGGTATTTGACGGCGGGAAATGAGCGCTTTGAATAATTTGAGGCGTCAAACCCGTGAGAGGAAAGATGGCATAATCCCAGTCCGTTGAACTGCGTTCCCGCCAGCGCATGAAAACAGTCCGGAACTGCGCTGTGTCATGTCGCAGGAAGTATTGAACGGACGGCTGATGCCAGCTCCCGACAGTAATCCTGTCGCCCGTTTCCAGACCTGATTTCCGGGCATGCTCCTTCACCCATTCCGCAGCAGCGCGGGTAGAGTGATAGTAATAATCCATCTCATAATAACCGTATGCCCTGTCGATGCCTCCTGCAAATGTATTGAAATAGACATATTCGTACGGATGATTGCGGATGATGTGCGCGGCAGGCATCACCAGCAGGGCAAACGGCAAAGCGGTGAAAGCCATTTTGAGGTATCGGTTCTTCGCCCGTTCCGTCAGGGCATTGAAACCTAATCCTGCGGCAACAGCCATCGGCGGAAAGGCAAACAGAGCATGACGCCAGCCGCCGTACACGTTGGCTTTGGTATAGACTATCCAGAAAACGGGGAAAATGAATGCGAAATAAATCATAAAGGTCGTAAACCGGTTCGTGCGTTTCAAGCCTCCGGCAAACAGATAAACAGTCACCCCGAAGATTACCGCGGAAGGAATCGTTATCAAAATGTATTTGGGCGTATAATACCAGGGCAAATTGTTGGACATGGTATAAAAACCTTCGAACACCTGCCCCAGAGCGATCGAAAAGAACGACATTTCCCTGAATGCCCGCAGGGGATGTGAAATCGGCGACTGCAAGGCGTATGGCCACAAAACCAGTCCCGCAAAATAACCTGCGACACAGATGGCAAGCGCATACGGCAGCAGACGCAGTACTTGCTTTCCGGGCAGACCTGCGACGTTCCGGCGCTTTTGTTTTCTGTTGATAAAATAAAAATCAGCAAGATAAGCCAGTCCGAAAACGCCGAAATAACCGAACAGTATCAACCCGCCGATACGGATACTGATAGCCAGCGCAATGGAAAGTACAAGAAAGACTGCGGTCTTCTTTTTTACATTCGGGTACTGTTCGAAAAACCGTAACATGAAATAACATCCCATAATGATCGCCGCGGCAAAGGGAATGTCTTTGGGGTTGTTGCAGGCATGCCCCAGAAATCTTGGCGACAGAAACATGATCACCATCGTCATGACGCCAGCCTGCCATCCTCCCGTCCGGCAGGCAATCAGTCCGGCAAACAGTATTGCCAGCCAGCCAAAAAGCGCGTTAAAGATGTGACGCGTCACATGAATATTGTCTACCTTGAACACCCGGTTAACAAAAGCGGTCGCCACGTCGAAAGACGCACCGTAATATTTGAGATTCTCGAAGTTGAGACATGCAGTATCTTTACCTCCCGATTTGTAAAAGTCCAGCACATAATTTCCCTGTGGAATCTGATACGTATCCTCATCGCCACTGTTCCCCACACTCAGGCTTAACCACGGCAATACAAAAAACAAAACTGTCGCAACACCCGCAAAAGCCCAAAACCGGTAATCTTTTTTTGCAATCATTATATATACAAGATTAATAATACGGCACAAAGTTATGAAACATTTCAGAGATGCGAAATAAATAACATACTAAAGATTCAAAGAAACTGTTCAAACACGGAGAACACGGAGATTTTTCTCAATGGAGGAATCTCCTGTCCGTTAACCGAAACAGATGGCTAACTTTATTATCTGCGTTTTCTTATCTTTTTTACACTACCTGAGCAGTTACAAAAAAAGTTACGGCGGCGGAGCAAAAAAATAATGCAAAAGATGTACGCTTATGAAAAATATGATGTATTTTTGCCGGACAAACGATAAATTTAAAATAAACACAATGAATACAAGACGCAATTTTTTGAAAAAAGGCGTGTGGGGCGGATTGAGCCTCGCCATGCTTCCCGAACTTGCAAAGGCGGTCGTGAATGAACAAAACGGCGTGAGCGCGCCGAAAACAGGTCTGAAACAAAACTGCGTGATCCTCTTTCAGGGCGATTCCATTACGGACTGCGGACGAAAACGCGAAGCGACAGGCAGCAAT
>JAIRLL010000366.1 GCA_031259505.1 Tannerella sp. | reverse complement strand
AAGTATAAAATCGTTCGGAAACCCGGGGCTGTCTCAAAAGCCTGGAATCGCGTCAACACTAAAAGCGGAATGACACAATCGGTATGCCCTGCCTTGCCTGAAACGAAGTTCGACGGTAGTCAAAGGCAATATTTTCATAACCGCAGGTCAGCGACCTGCGGTTATGAAAATTACGTCCTTTCAGGACTTTCATAATGTCATGCGTTGCGATTCTTGGCTTTTGAGACAGCCCCAGGAAATCAACCGAAAACCCGCTTCCCGCCGTGACGCGGCGCGCGCCGCGTCACCGGCGAAGGGGTAGCCTGAAGCAGTCCGGACTGATTTCACAAAATTATGCCGGATACAGTATAAAAACGTCGACGTGCATGTAAAAAACATGAATGTCCATGTAAAAAGCATGAAAATTAATACTAATAACATGAACGTCGGTACTGAAAGGACATAATTTTCATAACCGCATGTCAACGACATGCGGAAAGTTCACAAAAAAAAAATCAGATATTTTTTCGTCATAAAATCACCTGATAATATGACTGCTACCGCAGAAAAGACACCGCAAAACCGTCATTATCGACACTCAAATCATTCGCTTTGTTCAGAAAGCATTTTTTTTCCTCTGAAATATTTTCTACTTTTGTGATATTTTCAGGAGATAATGGAACAAAAAAACAGACAGGGCGAGTTTCTTCAATGGATTATCGGCACAGGCGATTTAATAATATTAAATGTCCTGTTTATAACTGTTTACTATAAAATGAGAGAGTATACGGGCGTGAATATGTATAATTTAAAGGAAATCATTCTGATATTGAATTTCTGCTACTTCTTCGCACTTTACTTTGTACCCATTCAACTGCACCGGTCTGTTGTCTATCTGGACAAAATCGTACAACGTTCGTTTACGCTGATTACCATCCAGACCATCCTCTTTGCTACCTGCATTGATTTCCTGAAGCAGGGCAGCAACCTGTTCATGTTCTTTGTTATATATTATATTGTGATAGCGCTGAGTTTCACAATATGGCGCGTACTGATACGCGTAGCGATTAAAGAATACCGCCGAAAAGGATATAATTCAAAGAATATCATTATTGTAGGAGCAGGGAAGAACGGGATGGAACTGTATCGCGTCATCAAAACCGATTTGTCATACGGATTCAACGTATTGGGATTCTTCGATGATAACGAGCGGCTTAAAGACATCCTGCCGAACTATCTGGGACGAATAGATGAATTGAGCGAGTTTGTGACCGGGCACGAAATAGATGAAATTTATTGTACGATACCCGGTTACAACAGCGAAAAAATATCCGATCTGCTCTTGTTTGCCGAAAAAAACATGATTCGGTTTTATATTATTCCCGAATTTTACAGGAACATAAAAAAGAGCATGGTGCTGGATTTTCTCGAGTCCGTGCCTCTGCTTTCGCCTCGCAACGAACCGTTACAGTCGCCGTACAACCGTTTTTTGAAGCGGACATTCGACGTCGTTTTCTCCTTGCTGGTGCTGATTGTCTTTTACCCGCCACTCTACATCATCGCAGGTATCCTGATAAAAATAAGTTCCAAAGGCCCCATTCTGTTCAAACAGAAACGGACGGGGATCTACGGACAAGTATTTGAATGCTACAAGTTCAGAACGATGAAAATGAATGAAGATGCCGACGTGGTTCAAGCCGTAAAAGATGACCCGCGCACAACAAAAATAGGCAGTTTTCTCCGCAGGACGAACCTCGACGAATTTCCACAGTTCGTCAACGTACTGCTCGGCGATATGTCGGTCGTAGGCCCACGCCCCCACATGCTGAAGCACACCGAGTTATATTCCAAATTAATAGACAGGTACATGGTGCGTCACCTTGTTAAGCCGGGCATCACGGGATGGGCGCAGATCATGGGCTACAGAGGTGAAACCCGCACACTCGAACAGATGGAAGGACGTGTGAAACGCGACGTCTGGTATCTCGAAAACTGGTCGTTTTTCCTGGACCTGAAAATTGTTTTCGTCACCGGAGTAAACATGTTTAAAGGAGAGAAGAACGCTTATTAACACACCTTGTCATCCGGTTTCTTATTTTTTACTATCTTTGCGACTCATGGGGAGAATTGTTGCCATCGATTACGGCCGGAAGCGTACCGGACTGGCTGCGACCGACACGTTGCAGTTGATTGCCAATGGCCTGACAACTGTGCCAAGCAGTAAAGCTGTCGACTATCTGATTGATTATGCGACACGTGAACCGGTCGATTTATTCGTGGTAGGATATCCCAGACAAATGAACAATGAGCCGTCGGATAACTGGAAATATGTGGAATCGTTTGTAAAACATCTGCATCATAAACTGCCTGATATTCAGACAGTCTATTGTGACGAACGCTTCACGTCCGTGATAGCTCACCGCATCATGATAGACGGCGGATTGAAAAAAAAGAAACGACAGGACAAAGGATTGGTCGACGAAATAAGCGCAGTGCTCATCCTTCAGTCTTATCTGGAAAGTATGAAATATAATAAAACGTAAAATATGATATTACCTGTTTATACATACGGCCAACCGGTTTTGAGGGAAAAAACGCACGATATCGACGCGGACTATCCGGGCATAAAGCAACTGATTGCCGACATGTTTGAGACGATGTATCAGGCGGAAGGCATCGGACTGGCCGCTCCGCAGATAGGACGGTCTATCCGCCTGCTGGTTATTGATACCGATGCCCTGAAAAAGAGTTATCCGGAATGCCGGAAGTTCAAACGGGTAATGATTAATCCGGAAATAGTCGAAAAAAGCGACAAAACCATTGTTCAGGAAGAAGGCTGCCTGAGTTTTCCAGGCATACACGAAAAAGTAGAGCGTGCCGCCAGAATACGCGTCAGGTATCTGAACGAAGATTTTGTGGCTCAGGAAGAAATACTGGAAAATTTTGCGGCGCGCGTCGTGCAGCACGAATATGAACATTTGGACGGCGAAATGCTGATAGACCATATTTCTCCTATTCGCAAACAATTGAACAAAGGGAAACTAAACAGTATAATCAAAGGTGCGACATCGTGTGCGTATCAAATCAAGCCCGTCAAAAAATGATAAGAAAAACAATACTTCTCTTAAGCGTTGTGCTGTCCGCATTCACTCTTGAAGCGCAGGTAAATACCGACCGCGTACTGACTGTCGGGCGGAACGCGCTGTATTTTGAAGATTACGTATTGTCTATCCAGTATTTCAATCAGGTTATTCGCTCAAAACCGTGGCTGGCAGAGCCTTATTTCTACCGTGCAGTAGCCAAACTGAACCTCGACGATTTTCAGGGAGCCGAAGAAGACTGTTCGCTCTGCATTGCCCGCAATCCGTTCTATACGCAAGCCTATTATGCGCGCGGCATCGCCCGGCAAAGCATGGAAAAGTATGATGAAGCCATCAGCGACTACAAAAGAGGACTGGAACTTCGCCCCAACGACCGCCCCATGATGGCAAACATGGCGATCGCCTGTCTGCAAAACAAAAACTATGACGAAGCGGAAATAGCTTTTGGCGAACTGATTAGCGCTTATCCAAAACTGTCGTTGGGATACCTGACGCGTGGTGTCATGTATCTGGAAAAAGGCGACACTGCTCGCGCCATGGCCGACTTGAATAAAGCGGTCGAAATCGATCCCTATTATGCCCCGTGTTACGGTAACAGGGCGATTCTGCTCTACCAGACAGGACATTTGAACGAAGCATTAGCCGATCTGAACGAGGCCATCCGCCTTAATACGCGCGAAAGCGGCTATTACATCAATCGCGGGCTGGTGCGCTACGAAATGAACGACCTGCGTGGCGCAATGGCTGATTACGATCAGGTTATAGCCATAGACAGTCATAATTTAATAGCCCGGTTCAACCGCGGCCTGCTACGCTTCCAGGTGGGAGACAACAACCGCGCCATCGAAGATTTCGACGTCGTCATAATGCATGAACCCGACAATTACATGGCGTACTACAACCGCGCCCTGATCAATATGGAAATCGGAGAATTTGCAAGTGCCGTACTCGATTTTAATATTGTGCTCGAACAGTATCCGAACTTCATCCCCGGATATTTCAGCCGCGCGGAAGCCAAACGAAAATTAAACGACGCCGCAGGATCAGAAAAGGATTACTGGACAGCCCTCAACCTCGAAGAAAAAAACAATCGCAACGAAACCTCTGACAAGACAGGACAGGGCCGGTCGGAAGAAGAAGAAAAAACACGCCAGAAATCCGACAAAAATATCGACAAATTCAATCGGCTCGTTGTATATGACAAAGAAGAAGAACAAAAACGAAAATACAGCAGCGAAATACGCGGGCGCGTACAGGACCGCAATATACGTATCGACCTCGAACCGTCATTCGTACTGACCTATTACGAAAAAGGCGACCGCTTCGGCGAGAAGGTGTATTACGACAAATCGATCGAATCGTTCAACGCGCGCAAAATACTGGCATGGCAACTGCTTGTCACCAATCAGGAAGCCGCTTTGACCGAAGAACAGATTGCAGCACACTTTGCGTCGATAAACGACTACTCCGCAAAAATCGAACGTGAACCGAACAATGCCGACTATTATTTCGGACGTGCCCTCGACTTCATGCTGGTGCAGGATTTCACCGAGGCCATCCGTAACTTCGACCGTACAATAGAACTGAACTCCTCGTATACGCAGGCTTATTTCAACCGCGCCGTAGTCTGTTATAAACAAATGGAATACAATCGCTCGCAGTCGGCATCGTCCTACGAAGACCTCAATTCGATGAGTATCCAGTTCGGTAAAAACCAACCCGCCGCCTCTCAACCACCCGGCAAAGACACAAGAAACATACGCGACGAACACGGTCACGAACAGATAATAATGGATTATAATATTGTCATACAACAAAATCCGGAATTTATCTACTCGTACTACAATCGCGGTAACATGCGCTGCATACAACGCGACTTCAGGGCAGCCATCATCGACTACAACGAGGCCATCCTGCGTGATCCCGAATTTGCCGAAGCCTATTTCAATCGCGGACTGGCACGCCTCTCAATGGGCGACGTAAACCGGGGAATAGCCGATCTGAGCAAAGCCGGCGAACTGGGTATCCTGAACGCATACAGCATTATCAAAAGAATGACAGTGAACTGAGACAAACAAAATGCAGAAGACAAAACCGTATAAAAACAAAACATATTTTATTTCGTCAAATTTTCCTGTAATATCTTCACAATTTATTTACTATCTTTGCATCCTGAATTAAAAAAACAGTTTCATAAGACGATGATAAAAATAACATTTCCGGATAATTCCGTCAGTGAATATGCAGAAGGCACTACTTCGTTGCAGATAGCGGAAAGCATCAGCCCGCGTCTGTCCGAGAGCGTATTGGCCGCCAAAGTGAATGGCGAAGTCTGGGATTTGAACCGCCCCCTGTCGCAGGACGCTACGCTCCAACTGCTCAAATGGGAAGACGAAGAAGGAAAACATACATACTGGCATTCAAGCGCTCACCTGATGGCCGAAGCATTGCAGGATTTATATCCGGACGTCAAATTCGGCATTGGACCCGCCATCGAAAACGGTTTTTACTACGACATCGACCTCGGCGACCAGACCATCACCGACAGCGACTTTGCGAAAATCGAAGCCAAAATGATGGAATTTGCAGCAAAGAAAGAACCCATCAAACGGGCAAGCATTTCCAAAACCGACGCGCTTAAAATGTTCGACGAGCGTAAGGAAATATATAAAACAGAGCTGATCAGCGAACTGGAGGATGGACAAATCACGACCTATTCGCAGGGCGGTTTCACGGATTTGTGTCGCGGGCCGCACCTTCCCGACACGTCATACATCAAGGTGGTGAAAATCATGAGCGTAGCCGGAGCATACTGGCGCGGAGATGAAAAACGCAAGCAATTAGTACGGCTCTACGGCATCACCTTTCCGAAAAAAAAATTGCTGGACGAATATCTTGCTCTGCTGGAAGAAGCAAAAAAACGCGATCATCGCAAAGTGGGTAAAGACCTCGAACTGTTCACATTCTCGGTAGCTGTCGGCGCAGGATTACCACTGTGGCTACCGCGGGGAACGCAACTCCGACTGCGACTGGAAGATTTTCTGAAACGAATTCAGAAAAAATACGGCTATCAACAGGTAATCACGCCACACATCGGCGGCAAACAACTATACGAAACTTCCGGACATTATGAAAAATACGGCAAAGATTCGTTCCAGCCGATCCATACGCCGCAGGAAGGCGAAGAATTTCTGCTTAAACCGATGAACTGTCCGCATCATTGTGAGATATACAAGGCTTTTCCTCGCTCATATAAGGATTTGCCTATCCGATTCGCCGAATTTGGAACCGTCTATCGGTATGAACAGAGCGGCGAACTGCACGGCCTGACGCGCGTCCGCGGTTTCACGCAGGACGACGCCCACCTGTTTTGCCGACCCGACCAACTGAAAGCCGAATTTCTGAAAGTAATGGACATCATCTTCATCATTTTCAAGGCGCTTAACTTTGAGAATTTCGAAGCGCAGATTTCGCTGCGCGACCCGAACGACAAAGGAAAATACATCGGTTCGGACGAAAATTGGGAAAAAGCCGAACGCGCCATCATCGAAGCCTGTGAAGAAAAAGGACTTCCGGCACGAATCGAAACAGGCGAGGCCGCATTTTACGGGCCTAAACTGGATTTTATGGTGAAAGACGCTCTCGGCCGCCGCTGGCAGTTGGGTACCATTCAGGTGGACTACAGCCTGCCCGAACGTTTCGAACTCGAATATACCGGCGAAGACAATAAAAAACATCGTCCGGTGATGATTCACCGCGCGCCTTTCGGCTCGATGGAGCGCTTTGTCGCCGTGCTGATCGAGCATACGGGCGGAAAATTCCCGTTGTGGCTCACGCCCGATCAGGTCATCGTAATGCCTGTCAGCGAAAAATACAACGACTATGCCCACCGGATTGCCGCAGAACTGGAGGCACAGGACATCCGCGTGGCCGTCGATGACCGCAATGAGAAGGTTGGACGTAAAATACGTGATAATGAGCTGAAAAGAATTCCATACATGCTGATTGTCGGTGAAAAGGAAATAGAAAATAACGAAGTTTCCGTAAGAAAACAGGGCGAAGGTGATAAAGGTTCAATGAAAATTACTACCTTTGCAGCAAATTTGACAGCGGAAATCGATGAAGCGATGAACCGATGGAAAAAAGAATAAACAAAATATAAACAAAATATAAGAAGGAGGTATATTTATTAATAATAATCGACGCATGAGAAACGATCGTGTGAAAGAACTGTATAGAATCAATGAACGGATTCGAGTTCCTGAAGTGCGCTTGGTAGGTGATAATGTGACGAATGGCATTTATCAGATCAGTAAGGCCTTGCAAATGGCGGAAGATATGGAATTGGACCTTGTGGAAATATCCCCCAATGCAGTTCCACCCGTATGCAGGATCACTGAATACCAGAAATTTCTCTATCAGCAAAAGAAACGGCAGAAAGAGCAGAAAGCCAAGTCCGTAAAAATTGTGGTGAAGGAAATCCGGTTCGGTCCTCAGACGGACGACCACGATTACAATTTCAAACTGCGCCATGCCAAAGGTTTTCTGGAAGAGGGCGCGAAAGTGAAAGCATACGTGTTTTTCAAAGGGCGTTCGATTTTGTTTAAAGAACAGGGAGAGGTATTGCTGCTTCGTTTCGCAAGTGATTTGGAAGAATTTGCAAAAGTAGATCAAATGCCATTGCTCGAAGGAAAGCGGATGACGATTATGCTCTCACCGAAAAAAAGTGCAAGCAAGTCATCGACGCCCAAACAGCAGCAATCCAAGCCGAATGTAGAAAAAGAATCACAGTAAGAACAGAATATAATTGAATATTAATATAAAAAAGTAAGTAGAAATGCCAAAATTAAAAACTAATTCCGGTGCAAAAAAGAGGTTCGCCCTTACCGGAACAGGTAAAATCAAGAGAAAACATGCTTATAAAAGTCACATTCTGACGAAGAAGACGAAAAAGCAGAAACGCAACCTGACCCACATCGGTCTGGTAGCGAATGTGGATGCAAACAACGTAAAGCGGTTGCTTTGCCTTAAATGAGTCATCCGCCAAACAGGAGATTTATCATATTTTTTTATTAACCGAGTGCTCAGCGCCTAAGAGCATCTCAAAAAAGATGACGCTGACATTCACAATTTCAAAATTATGCCAAGATCAGTAAATCATGTTGCTTCGAGAGCAAAAAGAAAAGAGATTCTGAAACTTACGAGAGGTTATTACGGCGCTCGTAAAAACGTGTGGACAGTAGCAAAAAACACGTGGGAAAAAGGTTTGACGTATGCATTCCGCGATCGCCGGAACAAGAAACGCAATTTCCGCGCGCTGTGGATCCAGCGAATCAATGCCGCCGCCCGGCTGGAAGGTTTGTCGTACTCGCAATTGATGGGGGCGTTGCGCAACGCCGACATCGAAATCAATCGCAAAGTACTTGCCGACTTGGCGGTCAACCATCCGGAGGCATTCAAAGCCATAGTGGAAAAGGTAAAGTAACATGTTGTAAGACAAGCGAAAAGTGGCGCTTCCCTGCGAAGCGTCACTTTTCTCACGGGAGGCAAATGTTAAAAACGCAATTTTTATCGAAAAAAATTTGCCCGGATCATAATAAAGACCTATATTTGCATCAAAAGAATGGGTTAAGCCGCACATGTTCGATTGGTAAACTCATCAGTTTTATTTTAAATTCCGAGACACGCTCTTGCTGTTAATGGCGGGCCGCATCCTTCGGGACATGCTTAGCACGGCGGATTACAAAGGCAGTAAAGCACTCAAATCCTGTCATACGGAGTTTTTCACATCCATATTGTGCGGCTTTCCTCGATATAAAGCAGGGAGAAAATGGTACTGTTTTCTTCCTGCTTTCACTTTTTAGACGCCTTATCTGCCGGTCGACAATGGGAGGAAAGAATATTGTGAATATCAAAGTATAACATATATAAATATAAAAAGGCTGCACGGAAATAAAAATCCGGCAGCCTCGTTAACATTTCGTTTTCGTATAAAATTATTTCGCGAAATAATCCTTTACGGTTTCATTGGGCACCATTTCTTCCTGGAAAATATAGGCTCCTGTTTTGGGGGACTTTACCATCTTGATAACTTTGGAATATGTACGTCCTTCACCTTTCTTAAATGTTGCAACTGATTTTTTTGCCATGGCTTAATCTCCTGTTATTTAATTTCTTTATGCAATGTGACCTTTTTCAGTATGGAGTTGTATTTTTTCAGTTCCAACCGCTGGGTCGTATTTTTTCTGTTTTTCGTCGTGATGTAGCGCGACGTTCCCGGCATACCGCTGCTCTTATGCTCCGTACATTCAAGGATTACCTGTATTCTGTTGCCTTTTACTTTTTTAGCCATTTCCTGCGTTCCTCCTCTTTTTTAACTTATAAAACCTTTTAAAGCTGCCTTCTTGATTGCGGCGTCCAATCCGATCTTGTTGATAAGACGAAGTCCCGCGGCCGAGACGTTCAGCGTAATCCAGCAATCCTGTTCTACCCAATAAAATTTCTTCGCGAACAGATTCACGTTAAATTTACGTTTTGTTTTCTTATTTGAATGAGCAACATTGTTTCCAACCATTGCCTTCTTTCCTGTAATTTGACAAACTTTTGACATCGCTTTTTATTTTTGCAAATTAATTTTAGTTTCAGGGCGCAAAGGTAAGGATTATATTTATTTCTACAAACTTTCCGCCCGAATTTTATTTCTTACATTAATATAATATTCCGACACAGGGCAAATCCATTGCCCGTACGCAGGATGAGATTTGAACTCACACACCGTTGCCGGCACTACCCCCTCAAAGTAGCGTGTCTACCAATTCCACCACCTGCGCATGTTAGGATGGTGCCCAGAACAGGACTCGAACCTGCACAGCTATTAACTACTCGCACCTGAAACGAGCGCGTCTACCAATTCCGCCACCTGGGCCTGTCAATAAAGTACATAAAAAAGGCGGCCGCTTGCCGCTCCTGTCATGAACTGTGATTATCGGGGGCAAAGGTAATTGTTTTTTTTGAAACATGCAAACGGTTCTTCAAAATTATTTTTTTTCTCCCGTATTTACTTGTTGTCTCAAGAAAATAAAGTACTTTTGCGCAAAATAATAATTTCATATTTTTATTGCCCATGGAGAATAATATTTTTGAACTGACAGCAGAGCAATTAAAGGCTATTGCGACAAACCTTCGGGAGAAAATCGGCGAAGGTCTTGGGGAAGACGGGAAAGAAATCCGCTGTCTTCCGACATACATTAATCCCAATACCGACGTGGTGAGCGGGAAAGTACTGGTACTGGATTTGGGAGGCACCAATTTCAGGGCTACCGTCATTGACTTTGTCGACGGAAAGCCGAACGTCCATCCGGGAATAAAGGATAATTTCGAGAAAGTCATGAAAGATCCGGACGGATGCGAGCGCGACGGACTTTACAGAAAAATGGCAAGTCTGATTGGTTCGCTCAACCTTGATGGTGTCAACTCTATCGGGTACTGTTTTTCATACCCGTGCGAATCGACGCTGGATGGCGACGCCAAACTGCTTTACTGGACAAAAGGCGTCACCGTGCGTGGAATGATTGGCGAACTTGTCGGAAAAACGCTGATGGAGTATCTGAACAGGAATCTCAAGGGATGTAACTTTACATCCATCAAAGTGATTAACGACACGGTGGCCAGCCTGTTTGCAGGATTGACCGACAAGGAAGCACAGGCGCACATCGGACTGATTGTAGGGACAGGTACCAACATGGCGCCGTTCTATCCGTCGGGAAAAATCAGGAAGCTTAACCCTGCCTACAAGCAGAAGGGTTTGATTCCCATCAATCTGGAGTCGGGTAACTTTTATCCGCCGTTTTTGACGGTTATCGACGACAAGATTGATAAATATTCGGATAACCTGGGCGGTCAGCGATTTGAGAAAGCCATTTCGGGTATGTATCTCGGGCGTATTATCGAATATCTTTTCTCGTGCGACGAGTTTGAAGATAAATTTGATGCCGAAAAGCTGACTCGTATCATGAGTTATCCTGACATGTACAAGGATAAATATGTACAGGCAGCCCACCAGGTGTACGAACGTTCGGCAAAGCTGGTTGCCGCTTCGCTGGCCGGTCTGATTGTCGACATTATCGAATCGTATGACAAGCCGGTCAAGACAATTCGCCTGACGGCTGAAGGCAGCCTTTTCTGGAGTGAAGACCAGAAGGGACTTAAGAACGTGAGATTCAAAAGCTACAAGTGTCAGGTGCTGGATGAGTTGCATAACCTGCTGAAAGCGTTTGGTTATGACGACATCGTTGTCCGTGTCGAAAAGACGCCGGATGCCAATCTGACAGGCTCGGCTATTGCTGCTTTATCGTAGCCTGAAATTCAGGATTTAAAAAAAAGGAAGGTATTGCCGGCGTATCCGGTAAAATACCTTCCTTTCGTTGCATATATATAAATGTAATAATGTAGAGAAATCGTCTTATTTGATTCCGAGTTTCGTTTTGATGGCTTTGGGTACGGCATTCCTGTGGAGCGTTAGGTTGATGGTTTTGTATGCCACGTATGCCCGGGATGCGTACCAGATGCCTTTGTATTTGCTTTCAGCGCCCCATGAATTTTTCACAAGATAGAATTGTTTTCCGGTCTGGTCTTTGGCCGAGCCGTAGATCAGCATAAGATGATCGTCCGTGGTCTGGTAGTTGTCGTACGATTCCTGGCGCAGGGTTTGCGTCACGTCGATTTCTTTGCAGGGCTTCGTGATCAGTTTTTTTATCTCTTCATCTTTTTCCCTCGTATTCAGGCCTACCCAGCGTGCCTGATCGGAGCCGGACGTTTCCAGCGCTTTGATGTCGGGGACGACTGCAAGGCCGTCGCGCGTAAAACCGGTTTCGCTCACGTCGGCCGTCCATGCCACGGTGTAACCGTTGTCTATTGCATGGTCAACCGTTTCCAGCAACTCTTCCAGGGGGATGTTGTAGCTTTGCTCCCAGCGCCAGTTGTCGGGTATTGCCAGTGCAAACGGCGCGTAGAACGGATGATGAGTGAAAGATGTCAGCGAAATGTAATCGTCGATGTCCAGCCCGAGCGACTGTCCGAAACTTTCCGGCGTATACTGTTTGCTTTCATACGTGAACGTTTCGGGTATCTCGCCCAGATAGGCGTCGATAATGCCCTGGTAGGCTTTCTGCCATACGGGCGTCAGTTTCCCGTTCGGTTTGGTGATGGCCGTTTTCAAAAACGACGAGGCCAGTTGCTGCATTTCGCCGTGCACATGGATGTCTTCGCCGTACTGCAATCCGGCATACACGCTGCGCGGAATGGCGCCGTAGTGTTTGAATGCATACAACACGTCGGGACACGAACCGCCCTGCCCAAAATTCATGTTTCCGTGCAGCCGCACGTATTTCTCCGCTTTGTCACGGTACGAATGGTTCACTACGAACATCTCCGACAAATCATACGTTCCCTTGCCGGTGCGCAGCAACTCGGCCTCAATCAACGCTACACCCGAAAATGACCAGCACGTGCCCGAACGGCTCTGGTTTTTAACAGGCGTAATTTTCACTTCCTTCACAGTCGTAAACTGATACTCTTCCTGCGCAGCGGCAGTCACAAAAACTCCGGTAAGGAGTAAACTTGAGATAATAATCTTTTTCATAAAAATGCTTTCTTTGAATAATTCCTGCAAATATACGAAAACATGTTTCATCTCCGACAAGGCGGAGACTTTTTAATGTGGATTTTTTTTTGCCTTTAGCAGAGATGTCTCAAATTTCAATCCCCGAATCTCTCTCCCCACAGTTGCCGCATGTATTCTGCCAGTTTGTTTTCGGCGGGACTGGACTGTGCGTGCCAGAGGCGGCGCTTGAGCAGTTCTTTGGGCAGGAAATCCTGTTTGACGAAATGACCTTCGTAGCTGTGCGCATATTTATAGTTCTTGCCGTAGTTCAGTTCCTTCATCAGTTTGGTGGGCGCGTTGCGCAGGTGAAGCGGTACGGGCAGGTCGCCCGTTTCACGGACGAGCGCGATGGCGTTTTCTATCGCCATGTACGACGAATTGCTCTTGGGGCTGCATGCCAGGTAGACGACTGTTTCCGCCAGGATGATGCGTCCTTCGGGCCATCCGATTTTCTTGAGCGCTTCGAAGCAGGCGTTTGCCAGCAGGAGGGCGTTGGGATTGGCCAGTCCGACGTCTTCGGCGGCGGATATCAGCAGTCTTCGCGCGATGAATTCGGGGTCTTCGCCTCCTTCCACCATGCGTGCCAGCCAGTAGATGGCGGCGTCGGGGTCGCTTCCGCGGATGGATTTGATGAATGCCGAGATGATGTCGTAGTGCATTTCGCCTCCCTTGTCGTATGCCGCAGGGTTTTCCTGCAGCCGCTCCACTACCTTTTCGTCCGTAATCTCGATCACCTCGCCGTGTTCTTCCGCACCGACGACCAGTTCCAGTATGTTGAGCAGCTTCCGCGCGTCGCCTCCCGAATAGCGGAGCATGGCGTCTGTTTCCTTCAGCCGTATGTCTTTTTCTTTCAGAACGACGTCTTTCGACAGGGCTTTCTGTAGCAGTTCAAGCAGGTCTTCCCTGTCCAGGGGGTTGAGTATGTACACCTGGCAGCGTGAGAGCAGGGGGCGGATGACTTCGAACGACGGGTTTTCCGTCGTGGCGCCGATCAGCGTGACCACACCTGTTTCCACTGCATTGAGCAGCGAATCCTGCTGCGACTTGCTGAAGCGGTGAATCTCGTCGATAAACAGGATAGGCGCGTGCGCCGTCCGGAAGAGCGGGTTGTTTTTGGATTTGTCGATGACTTCGCGGACGTCTTTCACACCCGAACTGATGGCGCTCAGGGTATGGAACGGGCATTCCATCCTGCGGGCGATGATTTTTGCCAGCGTCGTTTTCCCGACGCCCGGAGGCCCCCACATGATGAAAGAAGGCGTCCGCCCGGCGTCAATCATCCGGCGCAGTATGGCTTGCGGCCCCACGATATGTTGCTGCCCGACGTAGTCGTCGAGCGTATCGGGTCTCAATCGTTCTGCCAGCGGCGGATTCATGCGGATTGCTTACACCCCCATCCCTTCATTATAAACAGGAACATTGTCGGAATTTCAACTGCACTTCTCATTCTTTATAATTTTTATGGTTATTGCAAAGGCGCTATTATCATTCCGCAAATGTAGTGCAAAATTCGTTACCGTCAAAAAGAAAATTCCATTTTCAACCGCACTCCGCCGCTGGGCGTGTGAGGATGATTTTTGTAGGAGAGTCGCCAGACATAGTCCAGTCGCAGTACCTTGAATATGTTGTCAAGGCCGAAAGCCATTTCCATGTACGGCCCTTCGTTCATAAGGTAACTGTTGGCGGGGAATTGATACAGTCCGGCGCCGTTTTTTGCAGGATTGTTTTTGTCGCTCAGGTCGCCGTACCAGCCGCGGAAAGCGACGACCTCGCGGAGCTGAAGATATTTGACAATCGGAAGGCGATTGAGTATCATTCCGTTCATAAAATAGGTCACTTCCCACGAAGCATAGCGGTCGTTGATAAATTCCATCGGATTCATCAGCGAGTACGATTCCGGCTCAATGCTGAACGACAGGTTGGCGTTGGGGATTATGAGCAGCGGATAAGGTACGCGGTTCCACACTTTTCCGCCTTGTGCATAGATGTCGATATATCCGAAGGGAGTCAGCCAGAAGCGTTTGCGGATACCGAGGTCGGTGCGGTTGTAGTTGTAGTCCGAACCCGGAAAACCCTTGTGTGCTATCACGTGGGTGAGCGTGATGACCGGGGCGTCGAGCGTGATGGGATAGCGGTAGTTGCGCGACTGATAGAACTTTTCGCCCGGCGCCCAGCGCAGTTTGAATTCGAGTTGCGTCGAGCGGTAATGGCTTTCGGGCGACAGGGTTCCGTCGGGCAGGATTTTTGTAAAGGGGACATATTTCGTAGCCCACTCCGACAGATGGCGGGCTGTGACGCCGTATCCCCAGCCGTTGTAATGCTCGTGATAGTAGCTCAGTTCGGCCGTTTGCATGTATGTAATCTGGTCGTTGCGTCGCCGCTTGGGCATCATGAAAATGTTGTCGGGGTTGGTATACAGGTAGTGCTGGCCTATCTGGTTGATGTCGTATTTATATTCCGCCCGCAGGTAGTGGAAAGGAAATTCCTTGCGGAACGTTTTTTTGTCGTTAAAGGAATATTCCAGAAGGGCGTCGTACTTGAGTTTGCGGTCTCTTGTTCCGTAGGCCACATATCCGTCTGCGAAGAGGCGGTTGCTGAGGTTCACCGTAGTTGCGCCGCCCAGTCGGAAGCGTGTGCCTTCGAGCGTGTTTCCGCTCACGAACGTGTTGGCGGGGCCGAATTCGAACAGGCTGTTGACGTCCGACGTCTGCACGTATCCGTTGATAAGGGCGCCGAGCACCTTTTCCGACCAGTAGAAAGCCGGTATTTTGCGCAGGCGCATCATCATCTTGTCGACAGACGTTTCCTTGATGTCCTTTTCTTTGATACGCCGTTCGCGCCAGTAGATATCCGGCTGCATTCGCGCATCTTCGAGTTCGACGACGGGGGCGTCCTGTTTGAATATTTCCATGTTATCGGGCGGCTCGAACGAGTGGTTGCGATGAAGGCGAAGGCGGCGGGCATACAGTCCGCTCTGCTTCTCCAGTATTTTCAGTTCTGCGACGATGTCGTTTTTGGTTATCAGACGCGTATTGTCGTCCGTCCGGGCAAAATCCTGCTCGATGGACATGTAGCTCACGAAGTTCAGGTTGATATCCCTGGGAACGTTGAATTTCACCCTTTTCACGAAGAATGTGGAGTCGAGCGAAACGAACATGTGCCCCGTAAATCCGAAAGATTCGGAGTTGAACGGCACAAAAGCCACATCCTGACACTGTTCGCCGCCAACTTCAAGCGTATCCAGTATGTAATATTTGTAGAAATTGGGGCCGAACGACGAGAGCGGACTGACGAATCGCTGAAGAAAGAGTGGAATATTGTCCTGAAAAATGTCTACCTCCTTGAAGACTTCTTCGAGAATCTGCGTCATGCCTTCTTCGGAGATGATTTCGATCAGTCCGGCGCGGTTGAAGCCTTCGATCACGCGCTTTTCGGATTTGGGCGATTTCCGGTAATAAGTATTTTCGATGATTTCTTCGTTGAAAAGCGGAAGGATGGGTTTGCCGGTGACGACCGAGGTGTCGACGTATTCGAGCAGGAAATCCATCCGTTTCAGCAGGCGGTTGCTTTTGAAGGCTACGGCGTTGAAATCATTTTGGGCGAACGATTTTTGCTCGTACGTCTGATAACTGTAGTAGTCGTGATTGCGCGGGTCGTTCAGTTTGCGCCGTTCGATGACGTTTCGTATGAAATCGACGGCGGGATTATTGCGCGAATATTTTTCCTTTTGGGGCCGGACG
>JAIRLL010000353.1 GCA_031259505.1 Tannerella sp. | reverse complement strand
GGAGAGCTTCCTGACCCGCGACGGTAAACCGTATTCTACCGTAGCAGGATACGACAAGAAATCGTTTGCGGAAGTGTTTGTAGACCGTGACCCGCGTTTCGCCGAGACGTTTGCCTATCCGGGCATCAACAACGATGTCAACGGAGCAAAGACTTATCACATCCCCAATCCGCAACGTGGCGGCTACAGCGTGGGAAAATACTTTATGCGCGTACACGACCGCGAGCACTTCGCCGGCGCCAGTCTGGGACAGTATAACGGACTTTCGCTATACCGCTATGCCGAAGTGTTGCTCAACTACGCGGAGGCGAAAGCGGAACTCGGCCAGCTGACCGACGAGGTCGTCAGCAAGACGATAAACAGACTGCGCGACCGCGTGAGTATGCCGCATTTCAACCCCTCCCGCGAGGTGGACGCAACATTGCGTTCGCTCTATCCGAACGTCGCCGACGAGAAACTGCTCGCGCTTCGCCGCGAACGCCGCGTTGAACTTGCCAGCGAGGGTTTCCGTCAGGCGGACATCAATCGCTGGTATGCCGGCAAAGTCTATGAACTGAACATCTCGAAGCAGGGTATCTATGTGCCTTCGTCGCCTTACGTGTACACCGTGCCCGGCTTTACAAATATCGGTATCGGCATAGCCGCCACTCAAAGCGCGGCAACTAACGCTCAAGTGAAATGGTACTATATTGATAAGGAACCTGGTACCTACCTCGAAAACGGAACCTCGGGATTTGTCCGCAATACCGACGACCAAAACCGCCATTTCGACGAACCGAAAGATTACTATCGCCCGATTCCACTACTGCAAACCGTGCTCAATCCAAACCTTACGCAGCCGTATGGATGGTGATTGAAATAATACAGCGGAGAGGCAGGATTTCGCGCCTGTCTCTCTGTTTTTTCAGGCTGAACTCAAAGTTTACATTTGTTGCAGGCAACAACGGTATCCCCGTCGTGACGGCAGACGCCAAAGGCGTCAAATTTGAATAACCCCTTGCAAGCGTAGCGCAACTCGGGGAATGCCCCCTCTCTGTCAGCCCCGTAAGGGGTTGAACTGCTTCGCAGTTCCGACGGGAAGGCGACGTATACCCCGAGCTGTGCCTGCGGCTTGCCCGGGGTTATTTAAATTCAAGTCCTTCGGACTTACGGACAAGTTTGCGACAGTTATTTGCTTATTATCAACTCACTGGATTACTTCGTTCCTCGCAAATGACGCCGGATGCCATTGCTGACAACAACGGCATCTTCGTCATTTTTTCTTTCTTTCCAGGATGCAAATCTAAGGTGCGAACGGAGTGAAGCAATCCGGACATGTCATTTTCCTCCTCGCAAAGATGAAAACCTCAATTTTCCCCTTTCCCTCCCTCCTCCGATAGTTAAAAAAACATTATTTTTACGCCTGCCTGTAAGTGATCTCCTCCTGCGAAGGCTATACAATACAAAGCAGAGATATGAAATGAAACAAAATAGAGACAGAAATGAAGAATTCGCCGGGCGAAAGAAAATAATCCGTGTGAATAAACAGCATATTGTCAAACTTTTTAAACTGAATTGCCTATGAAGTAAAACGAAAAAAACAAAAAGGGGAACGGGTTCCAGAGGAATCCACCCCGGTGGAACAACTTTTTTTTGCAGATTCGGAATCATACCCGTGTACCGGAACGGATTTAAACGGTAATTGCGCCGAATGGCGTGCCGTGACGGTCGATGCGTACGATAACGGTTTGCAGAGTTATTAAAAATCTTATGTATAATTAAAACACAATAACAAAATGAATTACAACAAACCATTTTTATTGCGGGCGATACTGTGCGCCGTGGCGCTGACCTTTGCGCTCCATGCGACAGCGATTGCCCATATTTCACTTTCCATAAAAAACAAACCTGTACGGGAAGTGATTAGGGATATTGAGAAAACGAGTGATTACCGCTTCTTCTACAACGACGATTTGCCCGGGCTGGATGCAAACGTTTCCGTTCAGATCGAAGGAGGAACGATAACCGCCGTAATGAACCAGCTGGCGCAGCAGGCCGGCATTGCCTATTCGATACGTGACAACAATCAGATTGTCCTGTCGGCCGTGGCAGTTGAGCCGCAGCAGACAGGCAGGCGGATTACCGGCACGGTAAGCGACGAGAACGGCGAACCGGTCATCGGCGCGAATATTCTCGAAAAAGGCACGACAAACGGAACGGTGACCGATGTAGACGGGAAATTCTTACTGACGGTGGCAGAAAACGCCGTCCTGCAAGTCTCTTTTATCGGATATATCACGCAGGAAATCAGTGTATTATCCGCACCGGGGGGGGGGGTAAATCGCTGTTAATCACGCTATTAGAAGACGCTAAGGCATTGGAGGAAGTGGTCGTAATCGGCTACGGCACGCAACGGAAGGGTGAAGTGGCAAGCGCCATCACTAGCGTAAAGGCAGAAAACTTCATTAAAGTACCATCGCCCGATGCATCCCAGATGATTCGCGGACAGGTGGCCGGGCTGGCGGTAATTGCACCCGACGCCAATCCGCTTTCCACGTCGCAGATCATGTTGCGCGGTATCACTACCTTGAAAGCCAGTGCCAGCCCGTTAGTGCTGATCGACGGTATCCCCGGCGACCTGATGACTGTTTCGCCCGACGACATCGAACAGATCGACGTATTGAAAGACGGCTCGGCCGCCGCCATTTACGGCACCCGCGGCACAAACGGCGTGATCATCATCACGACCAAAAACACCAAAGGAGAAATGCCGACGACTGTCGAGGTAAATGCATACCTGTCCACCCAGCAAATCACGCGCAAGTTGCCGTTTATGACCTACGACCAGTACATGGACAAAGTGCAGCAGGGAAAACCGGGCGCAATAGACAACGGCGGACATGTGGACTGGTTAGACGAAGTGCTTCAGACGCCATTGACGCAGGTCTATAATATCAACCTGCGGGGAGGCAGCAAAACGACGAACTACGTAGCCAGTTTTGACTATCGCTCGCTGGAGGGTATTATCAAGCGCTCCGACAACCGGATGATTTATCCCCGCATCGAAGTGACGCACCGGATGTTCGACAACAAACTGAAAATTAATGCCGGCGTGAGCGGATACCAGCAACGCTATTTCGACGCTTCGGACGGAGGCGGATACAATACGAACGTGTACAAGAATGCCATCATGTTCAACCCCACCGACCCCGTAAAGGATGAAAACGGCGTGTGGACGGAGCGTTCCATCAACGACTACTACAATCCGCTGGCGCTGCTGTATGAAGTGGACGGTGAAAACAAGGCAACTCACATGCGCATGTTCGCCGATGTGATATTTACTCCGATTACCGGTCTGGACATCAAGTATCTGATTTCAAGCAATACGTATAATCAGGTACGCGGCTTTTACCAGACGCAGAAACATGCTTCGACTGTAAAGGACGGCAGGAACGGGTTTGCCTCGCGCGGTACGAATCACACGACTGATGATTTGACGGAATTTACCGTACAATATCACAAAACGCTTGCGAAAGACCATACGTTCACGCTGTTGGGCGGATACAGCTGGATGAAACGTAATTATCAGTTCTATTGGATGAACAATTTCAATTTCCCGTCGGACGATTATACCTATAACAGTATGGGACAGGGGCAGGCGCTGAAAGACGGACGCGCAGGCATGGGTTCGGAACAAAGCGAAAACACGCTGATAGGATATTTCGGACGTCTGAATTACAGCTTTAAAGGGAAATACATGCTGGCGGCCAGCGTTCGTTACGAAGGCTCGTCCAAGTTTGGCGCCAATCATAAATGGGGTACTTTTCCCGCCGTTTCCGCAGCATGGAACATCAAGGGAGAAGATTTCCTGGAAGACGCGGAACTGTTCAGTACGTTGAAGCTACGCGCCGGCTTCGGAATAACCGGTACGGAGCCGAGCAATCCCTACATGTCGCTCAACACCTTGAGTTTCGGGGATTATGCGTATGCAAACAGCACGTGGATCAAATCCATCCGTCCGGCGTCAAATGCCAATCCCGATCTGCGCTGGGAAAAGAAAGAGGAAACCAACATCGGACTGGATTTCGGATTCTTCGAAGACAGGCTGACCGGCAGCATAGATTTCTACAACCGCGACACGAAAGACCTGCTGTGGGACTACACCGTCCCCTCGCCGCCGTACCTGTTTTCAAGCATGACGGCAAATGCCGGCTCGATGCGGAATCGCGGCGTGGAAATCGCCATTCAGGCAATACCCGTACAGACGAAGGATTTCAGTTGGATAACCAATGCCAATTTCTCAACAAACAAAAACACGCTGCTCTCCCTGTCGAACGACCAGTTTATTTCCATCGGTTATTCCGACCAGGGCAGTACGGGCGAACCGATCCAGTCCACCACGCACAGGATTCAGGAAGGCGAACCAATCGGCAATTTCTACGGATTCAAAACGATTGACGTGGACGACAGGGGATACTGGATTATCGAAGGCGAAGACGGCAATCCCAAACTCCTGGCCGAACAGCAGCCTGAAGACAAGAAAATACTCGGCAACGGCCTGCCGAAGCATTATCTGAACTGGAACAACTCCGTGTCATACAAAAATATCGACCTGGGTGTCACCATGCGCGGCGCATTCGGGTTCCAGATACTGAACATGCCCGAACTGTTCTATGCCGTCCCGATGCAGTTG
>JAIRLL010000348.1 GCA_031259505.1 Tannerella sp. | reverse complement strand
ACCACATTCACACCTGGGACCGGTTCGTCGTTGACGTCGATCACCGTACCACTTATCCGTTTCTGTGCAAACACAGCGAACGAACAACAAAAAATACACAACAGACACAGTAATTTCCGTCGTGTATCCCGCTTTTTCTTTTTTAAACATTTTAAATTCATCATGGTTTTAATTGTTTAATTAAATTGCTGCAAAGGTAACGGATTCGAACAGATCTTTTTTGAAACGGCAAGGCTTATAACGTAGGGAAAACGGAACTGTCGCACTGTTTTTGTTTTCTATTGGGAATTGCGCCTTGTGAGAACCGTGAATCGACACATATTCTATGGCGATACGCACTACTTTATTTCCTTCAATCGGCGCGGCTGCATCATTCTTCCCGACGCAACTGATTCCCTGCAGAGACGGTATGTTCCGGGCAACGATTTGTCGGTGTTTTCGGGGCGGGATTCGCTGTTCGCTTTATTATAATATGTATAGATTCATCAACAGCCCAATATTGTCACTTTACTTTCTTCGTCGACAGTCCACGAAATCTTTTCGTCCCACGAGAGTTCTTTTGCTTTTGGGCGACGGTCGAATATCACCAAATAAGCCGGAGCAGAAGCGTCTATCCTGTCGCGATATTTCTTAATCTGCGTCAGACCTTCTTCACGGACAGCAGCGGGACCGTCGTAGTAATGAATGATTTTCACTTCGATGATATAGTGTTTACCGGCATATTCGACCAGTAGATCCATACGTCCGCGACCGGCAGCGAGTTCCCTGTCGATATCTCCGCTTCCGTTGGTGACACGCTGGAGAAACGCCATCAGCAGGAGATGCGGAAAGGCTTCGGTATAATCGGCTTTTTCTTCCCATATCTCCGAGTGACGCCGCCAGAACTTTTGAAATTCGAGCAATAAACTGTCCATGTCGAGTTCGCCGTTCGGTTTTTGCCACTGCCACGACGATGGAGGCGGAAAAGAATCATGATATTCCGAACTGATATAACGCGTAAGTATCTCCTCGTAAACAGGATTAGCAATGGTAAAGCCTGTATCGGAACTCCATTTCACTAATCCTAAATCCAAGGTCAGGTTTACATCAGGATTGGTCCGTCCCAACGGATTACTGCTTCCGGTAATAATCGTCTGTATCACGGATTTCACTCTCGGGTCGCGAAGGCGTTCTCCCAAAGAATCTAAATGCGTTTCCCGCGCTTCTATCATTTGCTCACGCGCCTTCCGGATATGTTCCAATGTGACGGTTTCCGTGCTTTCGGCGTCCAAAATGCGAAGCGTTGCACGCATAAACAGCGAATTGACAATCCAGGGCTGTCCTTTGGACTGTTCATAGACATAGTCAAGAGCCTCCTGTGTGATTTGCTGACCGGTTTCTTCCGTTCGCTGGGCAAACAGTTTAACGACGTCATCTTTAATGAAATTAGACAGTATCGCCGAATCGGCTTTGATATAGAACGGCGACCCCGGATTGACCGGTTTACCGTCTTTGGCTTTGATGAGGTAATCTTTTAAATCACGCATACCGACCAGAGCAATAGAAACAGGAAACGTTCCAATTCCGCGAGTAGCAAAACCTCCGCGTAGCTGTCGTAAAAAACTGACCATTGTTTCGTCAACAAGTACATCTACTTCATCGAATAAAACAATCAGTGGTTTAGGTGCGACTAATTCGGACCAGTTTTTCAGGATACTGTTCAACATGGAAAAATGACTTGAATCATTATGACTTGGAACGGGTAACCTGTTATTATCGGCTGCTTCACGGATGGCGTCACAGATCGCGGGCATTGCTTCTTTTGCCTCCGAAACTCTGTCGCATCTTTCGATACTCACATAACAGGCGACAGCTTCTCCGCCTGCATTGATTTCGCGCTCCCAGCTTTGAAGGAAAGTGGTCTTTCCCGTTTGTCGCGGCGCATGAAGAACCCAGTATAATTGATCTTTGATATACCGGTGCAACTGTGACCCGACAAGACGGTCTTCGGGAGGAAGCATGTAATGATATTCCGGATTACAGGGGCCTGTGGTGTTAAAAAAATGTCGTTTCATCTTATTTAATCCTGATATAGTTGGATACAAATGTAAGAATAAAAATCCAAACATCACATCAAACTTTGATTTTGCCCGTGTCTGTACGGGCTGTCGCCATATGCACAAAATCATGCAGGGAGCGGCATACGTCGAATTTTCTTGTTAACTTTGGCGCGGAATTATAAATGCCTAATTCACTTTAAAAAGAAGTAAGACAATGGAACAGTTAAAAAGAATCTTTTCTTCGTATGTGACGATGATCGTATTGCTGGCGCTCTTCGCCTCGGGACTGGCTGCAGCTACTTTTATCGAGAAAGTTCACGGTACGGCGCTTGCCCGGGCGGCGATTTACTATTCGCCGCTTTTCTTTTTTATTCAGGCGCTGCTGGTTATAAATTTTGTAACGGTTGCAGTCACACATGGCCTGTGGAAACTGAAAAGATGGGGATTCCTGATTTTTCATTTTTCATTTACTGTGATTCTGTCAGGGGCGCTGATTTCACATTTTTTCAGCGGGGAAGGCATACTGCATTTGCGCGAAGGCGAAATAAGCGACCGCATGAGGGTGCATACCAGTCGCGGCGAGAGTGTGCATATTCTGCCTTTCCAGGTTGAACTGGTGAAATTTACGCTGAAACGTTATCCCGGTTCAACAAGTCCGTCATCCTACGAGAGCGAACTGCTCGTCCATGTGGACGGCGCCACGCAAAAAGCGCTGGTATACATGAACAATACCCTGGACGTGAAAGGCTACCGTTTTTTTCAGGCCTCGTTTGATTCGGACGAAAAGGGTACCGTGCTGTCGGTCAACAAAGACGTGGCGGGGCGGAATGTGACCTATACGGGATATTTGCTGCTGTTTGCCGGCGGTATTCTTTGCCTTGCGGGGAAGAACGGACGAATCGGGACGCTCATCGGGCTATTGCGGAAGTCAAAAGCCGTCGTCGTCGCGCTGCTGTTCGGCCTCACCGTTTGCGTGCAGGCGCAGACAAAGATGCC
>JAIRLL010000327.1 GCA_031259505.1 Tannerella sp. | reverse complement strand
ATCGTCGACCGGATTTCCCTGGTCTGGGACGGCCGGCCGTCGGTTTTCGATCCGGGTGTCCGTCAAGACGGAATCCTCGCGTCGGGCGTTTCGGCGCCTGTCGATTTGAATGTGCTTGTCGAAAACCGCACGGTGGATTTTTCGACCTGCATCGAACTGCGCGGCTCGGAGTCGCTGATGTTCGCGCCGCTGGGGCGGACGACGCACGTCGGCCTGGCGTCGAACTGCCGTACGCCCAGTTTCTCCGGCGCGTATCTGCCGGAAGAACGTACCGTCGGGAACGGCTTCCGCGGCGAATGGAAAGTGATGCATCTGAACCGTAACTATCCGCAGGTGATACGCGACGGGGAATGGCAACGCGATGTGCACGAGTCTGTTTTCGGCGTCGAGATGCTGGTGCCCGTGCAGCATTATCAGAAGGCGCTGCGCTGCGTGAAGTATGGCATACTGATCGTGCTGCTGACGTTCGTGACCTGTTTCTTTGTCGAGATTCTGCAGAAGAAAAACATTCATCCTTTTCAGTATCTGCTGGTCGGGCTGGCGCTGTGTCTGTTTTATGCGCTGCTCGTATCCATCGCGGAACATGCCGGTTTCACCATCGCCTATGCCGTGGCGTCGCTCATGACCGTGACGCTGCTCACGCTCTATATGGCGGGCATTCTCGGGGCGAGAAAAATGGCGTTCACTGTCGGCGGACTGCTTACGCTGCTGTATCTCTACATCTTTGTGCTTGTGCAGATGGAAACGTATGCCCTGCTGGCCGGGAGCGCCGGACTGTTTGTGATTCTTGCCGTCGTCATGTATTTCTCTCTGCGTATCAAAACGTTGAACGGTGATTAATCGCAACGGCGGGCGGACGCCATTGCCGGCAGCGATGGCGTCCGGCGTCATGACGGGACAGTCTGAACTTTGATTCTTTTGATTTTTCTGATTGTGCTGATGGATGACGGACCGTCCCGCCGCGACGTTGCAGGCCGCCGCCGCGTCATTGCGAAGGCGTAGCCTGAAGCAATCCAGTACCGGACGCGAACCAGGCTTGCTTCGCCTGACGGCTACCGGTGACATGTTTCATTATTTGCTTATTATCAGCCCGCTGGATTGCTTCGCGCCTCGCAATGACGCCGGGACGCCATTGCCTGCAACAATGGCATCTCCGTCATGACGCGACGGAGGCGATCGCTTCGTTTCCTTCGCATACGAAGCGGTCGCGGCGTTCGATACAGGGCATTCCGCCGGTTTCGGGATAGCCCGGTTTGCCGTCGCGCACACGCTGCTGGTGGGCGGCGATGACGCACGCGCCTTCGTAGTTGATTTGCTTCAGGCGAGCGGTCAGCGGCGTTCCGCCACGGGCAAACAGTTCGACGGGTTCCATGGCCGGCGTGTTGTGTTCGCTGCCGAAGGTGACTGCGAAGCCGCGGTCGTGCAGATAGCCCGCATATTGTTCGAGCGTTTCCACGCTGTTGCGCGTGGTGATGAACTCGGCGGCGAAGATGCCGCGCCGTTCGAGCGTGTCGGCCGCTTTCGCCACGTCCTGTTCGAAATCCGTGAAGCAGCCGTTCGCGTCGTCGGCAAGAAACGGATACGTCGGGATGCCTCCCGCGGCAAGGATGATGCGGCACACGGCGTCGAGCGGCAGGAATGCTTTCGGGTCTTCGGGCACGAAGGCGGCGCCGCCGGCTTTGAGCAGGTTGCTGCGGATTTCGTTTTCCACGGCGGCGTGATTGGCGGCGTCCGACTTCAACGCTTTGCCTCCGAAGAGTTTTTCGAAAAATAAGGCGATGGCGGCCGCGTCGTCGTGCAACTGGCGGTATGTGGCCATGCGCAGGGCTTTGGCCAGATGACGTTCGCGCACGGCGCCTTTCGTCAGTTCTTTTTCAATCAGGTCAAAATCCAGACGGAACCCGGCATCGTGCGTTGCCAGCGTTTCGTTCAGCCTGTCGCACATCATCCTCGTCTGCCTGTTGGATTCGCCGCGCACGCCGGCCAGCATCGCGGCCTGCGGTTCCGGCAGATCCGGCGGACACTTCAGTCCCTTTCCGCTCAGGTAGGTACGTCCCGGATTGTTCGGGTCGTTTACGCGGATGCCTCTGGCGCGGTCTTCTTCCTGAAGGCTGATGAACTCGATGTTGAACAGCGGAAAAAGGTTGCGTTTCAGCGCTTCGTCGCGCCATTCCACGTAGCCGTCCATCGAGTAGAAATCATTGATGCCGACTACTTTCACATTTTCTTTGACAGCCCTGTCCAGCGCGTCCGTCAACCGTTCGAAGGCGCTGAACGAGTACGGCGTGTGCAGATGGGCGTTTACATTCGGACAATTCATGTATCACACATTTTAAAAGCGTCAAATTCCTGCTTTGGCACGCCGGATCTGTTCCGCCGGGGTGAAGTTGTATTCCGGCACGTGACCCTTGAGCGGCACGATCTTTTCGTGCACGATGTCGATAAAGCTCTGCGGCTGCGGGAAGAAGGCGTATTCCAGTTCGTAGGCCGGCGTGATCCAGTCGCGCGAGCCGAGGACGGCGGGCGGCGCGTCGAGGTCGTCGAATGCCAGTTCGGTGATGTGGCGGGCAAACTCGTTCAGGAACGAGCCGCGCGCCGTGGCGTCGCCGGCGATGACTATCCGGCCGGTTTTCCTGACCGACGCGAGTACCGGCTCGTAGTTGAACGGGACGAGCGAACGCGCGTCGATGACTTCGGCGCTCATGCCGTATTTTTCTTCCAGTATGCGTGCGGCTTCCAGGGCGCGGTAGAGCGTGGCGCCGACGGTGAGGAACGTGATGTCCCGTCCTTCGCGCTTGACGTCGGGCTCGCCGAACGGGATTTCGTAGTATCCTTCGGGCACGCCGCCGGCATGAAACTGTTCGCCGACGTCGTATATGCGCTGGCTTTCGAAGAAGATGACCGGGTCGGTGCCCTGCAGGGCGGCGTTCATCAGTCCTTTTGCGTCGTAGGGGGTGACGGGGAAGACGACTTTCAGCCCGGGGATGTGGGCGGCCAGCGACGTCCAGTCCTGCGAGTGCTGTGCGCCGTATTTCGAGCCGACCGACACGCGCACCACGACGGGCATTTTCAGTATGTTGCCGCTCATGGCCTGCCACTTGGGAAGCTGGTTGAAGACTTCGTCGCCGCAGCAGCCGAGGAAGTCGCAGTACATGATTTCGGGCACGACGCGTCCGCCGCACATCGCGTATCCGATGGCTGTCCCGATGATGGCCGCTTCGGCGATGGGCGTGTTGAAAAGGCGGTGGTAAGGCAGCGCCTCTGTCAGGCCGCGGTAGACGGCGAAGGCGCCGCCCCAGTCGCGGTTTTCCTCGCCGTAGGCCACGAGCGAGGCATCACGGTAGAAACGGTCGACGAGCGCCTCGAAGATGCCGTCGCGCAGTTGATACTGTTTCATTTTCGAGAACGGTTTGCCGTCTTTGTCGAAGGCAAAACGCTCTTTCTGGGCGATTTGTTTTACGCGCGGATTTTCTTCCAGCGGATGGTTTACTTCCGGCGTTGCGTCCGACAGCGAATCGGCCGAGCCGTTCGAGAACATCATCGTCCCGAGCAGTTCGGGTTCGCGGTGCAGATCCATGCGCGGCGAGAGCGTATCGTCGATGGCGAGTTTGAATGTTTCGAGCATGACGGCTTTCACTTCATCCCGAATGGTTTCAAGATCCTTTTCCGTGGCGACGCCGGCGTCTGCCAGTTCGCGCCCGAAACCGGCGATGCAGTCCTGCGCTTCCCAGGCTTCGGCTTCTTCCTTTGTGCGATACGAGGATGC
>JAIRLL010000273.1 GCA_031259505.1 Tannerella sp. | reverse complement strand
GACGCCGATGGCGACCGTCGTGAAGGTGTTGAAAAGTTCGTCGATGCGCGACTTTCCGAACGGGCGGTTGTAGTATCCGGAGAAATAGTACAGTATCAGCCAGAAGAGCGGTATCATGATTTGCCCGGCGACCACCTGACGCGACAGGATATACTCCTCCACGGAGTCAAATCCTTCGTATTGCGCCACTTCGGAGTAGCGTATCAGGTTGAGCAGGAACCACGCTACCGTTGCGGTCAGGAGGTCGGCGGCTATATATTTTGCTGTCTGCTTTCGTTTATTCATTTATATTCTAAAGTTCCTTCGTTATGTAACTCTCGTTTTCACCTTGTCGCGCCCGAAGATGTCAGGACTGTATCCCTCCGGCGGAGCGCGCATATCCGGCAGCAAAAGTACGAATCATTCTTCACGGACAGCAATGTTGACACAAAAAAATAAAGATATTTTGCTCCCGGGCGTCATATTTTTGCGATATTTGCAGCCTGATTCTCTTATCACAATATAATTATATATGCATATGGCGGATGAATTTCAACTGGTATCGAAGAGCGAAGCGTGCACAAAAAATATGGCGCGCACGATCGCGCGCTTTTTCCATCCGGGAAACCTGATTGTGCTGGACGGCGATCTGGGCGCAGGCAAGACGCATTTCGTAAAAGGCTTTGCCGAAGGGCTTGGCTCTGCCGACGCTGTCACCAGTCCGACTTTCAGCATTGCCAATTTCTACAGGACATGCAGTTTCGACCTTCTGCATGTCGACCTGTACAGGATCGCATCTGTTGATGAATTTAACGATTTGGGACTGTCCGACTATTTCGACACATCGGTCGCGCTGATCGAGTGGGGGATGAAGTTTGCCGACTGTCTGAGCGAATACCTGCTTGTGTCGTTCGAACTCAATGGCGACGAACGGCTGATCACCTTCGCTTCGAACGGTGAAAAATACGACTTGATGATGGACAGGATAAAGACGGAATTATGCTGACGCTGGCCATTTCCACATCGGCGGGGCAGTTCGCCCTGATACTTGGCGAAGACAGCCGCATAATCTTTGATTCGTGCGACGGCGAACCGGCAGGCGGCGAACTCGACGGCCTACTGTCGAAGGGGCTGCATGACTGCGGGAAAGACATCGGCGAAATAGCGCATATCATTGTCGACACGGGGCCGGGCGGCACAAGCCGCGTACGAACCGGCGTCGCCTTTGCCAACAGCCTGTCATACAGTCTGCACGTCCCCGTCTGCCCGGTCTCTTCCATGGAACTGTCCGGGCTGGACGCCGGCTGCCGCCATCACATGCCGGTCGTCAGTTCCGTCAAGTCCATCAAAGGCAATGCCTACGTCGGGTTCTACGACGGGCAGACCGAAAACGGCATGAAGATAGAATACGGCAGGATCGAAGACCTCGTGCCGCGGATGGTAGCCGGCGTCCGCGAATTTGTGACCGTAGGCGCCCATCGCGAGATGATCGCACGCCTGCCGGCTCTGAAAGAGAAAACCGTCGTCGACAGCGGCATGCAGTTCGGCAGCGCGCGCGTGCTGATAGAAAATAGCCGCCTCTTCACCGGCCGCGGACTGCTGTTTCCCGAAATAGCCCTGCCGGTAACGGAGCAGACGATATGACGCGCAAAAAATAATGGACGATAACTCACATAAAAAATGACAGACAAAGCAAACTATGCAGCCAGAGCGCTGAAGTGTGGCGGCGTGGCGCTCGTCGCCACCGACACGGTCTACGGCCTGGCCGCCCTGCCGACCAGCGAAGCCGCCGTGGCAAAGATTTACGCCCTCAAAGCGCGTCCGCGCGACATGTTCCTGCCCGTCATGGCAGCCGGTGTCGACGATCTGGAAGCGCTGGGACTTGATATTAACGCGAACGCCCGCAAACTGTTCGACTCGCATCTGGTGCCGGGAGCCCTCACTTTCGTGCTGGGATTCATGGACGGAGCGGCGAAACCGTACTGGACGAAGACACGGGAGGAAATCGCCGTGCGCATTCCCGACCACGCCCTGCTGCTTTCCATCCTGAAAGAGACGGGGCCGCTGCTGGTGACAAGCGCCAACCGCCACGGCCGCCCCGACACCCCCGCCCGCGTGAAAGACATTTTGAAGGAACTGCACGGCACGCCCGACCTGACTGTCGAAGACGGCGAAGGACGGGAAGCGCCCTCCACAATCGTAAACTGTCGCAGCAATCCGCCGGTGATAGAACGACACGGCGTTATTCCACCTGAAATAATATATCATATTCTTGCACAATGAGCGATATAGTCCTGGGAATCGAAACTTCATGCGACGACACCGCCGCCGCCCTCGTCGACTCGCGCGGCAACATCCTCTCCTCCATCGTAGCCTCGCAATTAGACGTGCACGCCGCTTTCGGCGGCATCTATCCCGAATTTGCAGCGCGCGCACACGTCTCGGCCATACTGCCCACCGTGCACGAAGCGTTCAAAACGGCCGCCATCGCTCCGGCCGACATACGGGCTATCGGCGTCACGCGCGGCCCGGGACTTGTCGGCTCGCTGCTCGTCGGGCTGAACGCCGCCACCGGACTGGGGCTGGGATGGCGCAAACCCGTGATCGGCATCAACCACCTGCGCGGACACCTCCGCAGCGCCGACCTCGAACAGCAGCGAGTGACGTATCCGGCAACCGTACTCCTCGTTTCGGGCGGACATACGCTGCTGGCCAGCATGAAAAGCAGCGCGCAGACAGAACTGCTCGGCAGCACTTCCGACGATTCCGTGGGCGAATGCTACGACAAAGTCGGCCGAATGCTCGGCCTTGGCTATCCCGGCGGCCCGGCCGTCGACAGGCTCGCTATGCAGGGCACGCCCTCGATTCCCTTCCCGCGTCCGGTGATAAACAAAGGACTGGAGTTCTCGTTTTCGGGACTGAAGTCCGCCGTGGCGCGATACATGGACGCCCACGCCGACGCTCCCCGCGCCGACATTGCAGCCTCGTTCGTACAGGCCGTGATGGACGTACTGATAAAAAAATCAGCCCTCGCTCTCAAACAGCATCCCTCGCGCTCGTTCGTCATCGTCGGTGGAGTAGCTGCCAGTCCGCAACTGCGCGAAGAAGCGCGAAAACTGTGCAGCAAATTCAGGGTCGAACTGTGTCTTCCTCCCCTTCGATGGTCGACCGACAACGCCGCCATGATCGCGCTGGCAACTTTCGATTACCTGAATCTGTCCATCATCAAAAAACCTGTAGCCGAACTGCAGCTTGCGATAAACAGCTTCTGATGCACGCGGTAAAACCGTTTCGCACGTCCGGCCCTTTCAATCTCAAAACGTCCTGATACCGCAATCCGGCAAGGAATGGGGAATTAAAGTGTAACCTGATTCCGTATTGCTTTGCGCCTCGTAAAGACGGGGCGTGTCCGCCGTCGCTGCGAGACATTACATTGCCGACAGCAGCGGTATTTCCGTCATGACGGGGATGCCATTGTTGTCGGCAATGGCGTCCGTTCGCAAAGATGTCCGAACTTTGATTGTTTTGATGGATGACGGACGGTCCCGCTTCCTCGTTCATAATTCATAATTCACAGTTCCTCGTGTCATATCGTCCGGCGACAGATACCTGCTTACGCCGTTCGTGCATCTCGCCGATTTCCTGTTTCTTTCGTTTAGATAATATTGCCTGTTTTCGGCTACATTCTGCTGAAAAGATTTTTTGTGCCACAAGTGATATACTATTCCCGAAAATTTCAGACTCAGCCGTTTTATACCGCTGTTCGTCAACCGGCTTGCAAAGTCGTAGTCTTCGGCTCCCCAGCCTTCGAAAAATTCGTCGTAACCGTTGATGCGGATAAAGTCTTCGCGCCAGAAAGACATGTTGCATCCCAGGGCTGTGAACTTGTTTTTCTGATAGCGGGAAGCCAGATATTCACTCAGGCTCAAACAGCGTATCATGTTGGGACGGCGCGAAATGCCGCGACTGAAAAGACTGAGCGCCGGCAATTTCCTGCTCAGGCAACAATTTTCGCTGAGCTTCCGTGAGAGAAATACTCGTCCGCCCTTCAGGAAATGACCTTTTCGGGCAAAATGCAAGTGGTCGGCGACGAAATCGCGATGCAGAATCAAATCGCCGTCTATTTCGATAATATACTCGCAGCGGCCGGTCGCAATCGACTTGTTACGAATCATCGCCAGACGGAATCCCCTGTCTTCCTGCCATACGTGAATAAGCGGAATCGGGAAATTGACCCGAAACGTCTCAATCAACTTTCTTGTCCCGTCCGTCGAACCGTCGTCGGCAATGATGACTTCGTTCGGCAAAGTCGTTTGCCCGGCAATACTTTGCAGACACAAATCCAGCGCATCCGGACGGTTATATGTCGAAACGACGAGTGAAACTTTCGGATTCCTGCCGTTCGCTACGTGGCGGCGAGGGTAAAACTTCGGCGCCATTCTGTCAAATATGTTGCCGAATATTGCCCGTAGACAAACTGCGGCAGTCGGGATGCTCGCCGAATATCCGCTTGAA